>NZ_JAPQLJ010000024.1:0-9156 GCF_028982115.1 Wolbachia endosymbiont of Drosophila tsacasi
TGCAGTTCCTCGTGCAAAGCAAAGTCAGGCTTACTTTTTCTGTGCTTATTCTTTTCCTTACTCAACTGTTTACTTTCGTTAGATTTTGTTTCAAACGTTTTGTAATAGACCTCAATATTTCTATCACATTCTGCTATTTTTTCTTGATAAATATTATATAGTTCAAATTCTTGCTTTAGCGTGAATACATGTTCCTCTCTATAATCGCCAGCTAACGCTTTTGCTATAGTAGACTGATCATTTTTTATTCGTGCATCCCTGAATTGAGCCAATTTCCCAGAATCTCTTTCGCCTTTAATTATAGCCTTGATAATTTTCATACCAGTTACTTCTGTTATATCTCTTATAACTCTATGCAGTTGTATATTCATTTGAATTAATGCCTTCTGCATACGCAGAACATGTGTAGATGCACTTTCAGTGAGGTTCTTACGTTGTCGCACGTAACTACGCAATACACACATCTGGCTATCTGGCCTAAATGACCCTTGGAGTAATCCATAACTATGTAGTTGTTGTAACCACTGACAGTCCTGAACATCTGACTTTCTCCCAGGTACATTTTTTACATGTCGCGCATTTACCAACTTAACTTCAAAACCGTAAGATTCCAGTATTTGAAACAAAGGAATCCAATATACACCAGTTGATTCCATCGCTACGGTTGTAACTTTACACTTTTTTAACCACCTTGCTAAATTATGAAGGTCTTCAGTGAAGCAGCCAAATTTTTGAACACGTTGCTCATCTCTTCTCTCGGGTATACATACATAATGTACAGCCGAACCAACATCTATCCCTGCTGCATCAGGATTCATTACCTCTAATTTACTTTTTGTCATTGTAATTGACCTCCTATAACTTATAATGAAGAAGTATTTAAGCTTGGGACGGTTAGATTATACAATCTTCTAATCGAGGTAGTTGTAATAGACTCCATCAGTGGTTTAACCGTTCCTCCAAAACCATGCTCCCAAACGGGCACTCTAGCACCATTGAGCGTTCCGGTTATAACTGCAAAAATACTTCTTAATAAATTATATTTAAAAATTGTTATAGCACTGGATAAAATAGTTTCTTTCAGGTTTAACAAGATTTTTCCTTGTTCGATGCTACCAATAGAGTGGATACTTGGAGGTTTAATTTTTGCAACAGTATTTTGCGCTTTGGCAGGAAACATGATAGCTGCAGCTGCTTTATCTGTGACCATAGCAGTTTGTGCAATGTGTTACCCTGTTTATTTAAAGTTGGAAAATGCCTTTAATGCCAGAAACTTGGCAGCACAAGAGCTGCCAGATCAACCAAAACATACTGAAAATCCTCCAGCTACTCAAATGAGCGATGTGTCAATACTACGTCAATTTATGAATAAGATAGTAGGAAACGTTCTATAGCTAGCTACAATTTGATATGCCGTCATTCCCTACTCGTTAGCGCCGCGGTATAGCACATTTTGCACCTGTTCACTTTAGCTATATACCAATATTTATCCTTTCTTAAAACTAAACATTTAAAATAGTAGATAACCGTTGAAGTGAGGTTTAACTATGATACTAGCAGAAACGCTCTTCTGCCTGCATTTCAATTACATATACAACATTTTTAAATTTAAATCTAGCTTTTTAGTTGTTAATTCTTAATCTCAAATTGTTAACACCTACAACTACAAAGATACACAAATAGTTAATTTTTAGCGAGGCTTTGATATGACAGAAAAAAATTCTACATCCAATGAGTTAGTATACAACAGTAAATTATTGAACATTATAATGGAAAAAGTAACAAAAGGAAAGCACAAACACCCAAACCCAGAAGTTGGGAAAGACGGGACTCTCACAGAATACAAGAGGTTGTTCAAAAAAGGGGCTAGTCCTGAGGTATTAACTGAGGTATTAATTAAATTAAAAAAATCGCCAGAATATTATAAGTATTATATCCAACGCTTCCTTCCGGTATTGAAAGAAGAAATCAAACAGTCAAAAGAACTAGAGAAAATAAAGAAAGAGAAGATAGAACAAGTAATTTCAGAAGCTATTAACAAGGGCAGCAAAAAAGATCATTCTGATAACGTTGATCAAAATGAAACTGGTCGTAGAGGGAGTATAGAGAGTAAAGACAGTGGAATTGAAAGCGGCAACAGTAGCGAAGCTGAAGATGATCATGACGCTAGTAAGAAGCATTCAATCAGTAGTGCTAACACAATAAATGAAGATCAAGAAGTAGAGAACGGGATAACAAGTAACAGTGAAGACAGTGGAATTGAAAGCGGCAACAGTAGCGAAGATGGAGATGATCATGCTGATGAGAAAGATCACATTTCGGGTATACCAATTTTCCACACAGCAAATGAAGATCAAGAAGTAGAGAACGGAATAATGAACAGCAGTGTTCAATATACTGATAAGATATTCAAAGCAATTAAAAATGGAAATCAAAGGGAATTTGAAGAATATCTAGAAAATTGCACAAATATTAGCAGCATAAAAGATGAAAAAGGAAATAATATTTTATACCTTATTGCATCGCTCAAAAAAAAATAGAAATGCGAGCTTTTAGGTACCCTAATAAAAACGGTCACCAAGAAAGATTTAGCACAACTTGTTGATAGTAAAGATCAGGACAGAAAAACCCCTCTTCAGGTGGTGCTAATTAACAAGATAACAAAAGAAAAACATGAGTCTCATACAATTCGAAGTAACGATAACACACTTAAGTTTCTTACAAAATTGTTAGAGCATGGAGCCAGCTCTGATAATTTAGGATTATCTACAGAAAAATTACAAGACTTAAAAGAAGAGCAAAAGACATACTACCGTAATTTCTTAGAAAAATTGGCAGAGTCAGTAAAGAAGTCTGAATTAGAACCAGAAATAAAAACCAATACAGAAGCAAAAATTAAAGAAATTATACCACGTACCATAAATACTCCAGGTAGTAATCTATTACATTCAGCAATCGAAAATAATGATAAAAAACTTTTTGAGGAGTTATTGCAAAAAGGGGCAGATATTAGCTGTGAAGATACAGATGGAAACAATGCTCTACATCATATTGCTTTACTTAAAGGAGAGCAAAAAGTTGCATATTTGAAGTTGATTTTGAATTTAGTAGAAAAAGGAGTGATACCTCAAGATCAATTGAGAAAAGCTATGAATGCTACCAATCAGAAAGAAAACACGCCTCTACAAGTGGCGCTAAAAACAAAAGCGAGGAAAGGAGGAACTAAATATCTAAAGAAAGGAAAAATTTTTGATCCAACAGTTAGTTATAGCAATACAACGAAGTTTTGTGCAATGCTGCTAGAAATGGGCGCTGATCCCCGTTCTCTGGAGTTGGAAGGTCAAGCATTTGATACTAGAAAGTATTATCTAACTCTATGTGGTTTAAAAGATTATCCGAAGACTCCGCATAAAGCACAAGAAAAAGCTAGAGAATTGAAAGAGGAGCTTGAGGAAGAATACCACTGTAAAACTCCTTTAAAAAAATGTCAGTCTGGTGTTAAAAGAACAGGTTCTTCTATAGGGAAGGCAGCATCTACAATAATCCATAAAGGACCAGCATTAGCAATAATGTTTGCTGTTATTGGAATAGCAACTGCTGCTGCCTTTAATGGGGTAATGGCACCTGTAGCGGCCATTTGTATCATAGTTGCTGCTATATCTGCATATTTTATTTTCACTTCACGGAGTCGTATTAAGGAATTTCTTAAAAAAATCAAGTAATGAAACAAAGGACCATGTTGACAATAAATAACAGAAAAAGCATGCAAGAAGACCAAAAAGTGCAATGAAAGATACATCAACAAAATCTCCCGCAGGTGTGTTAACAATAAACTAGTAAACCCTCTTCTCTGGAGCGATGAAATCAATTTCATCGCTAAGAGTTTTTTCAGCCACTTTTTTATAATCAATTTTTACATTGATCTGCCCTTTCTTTTCTTCAAGCCACGCTATGGTGTGTTTCATCCAGTTTTTGTCATCACGCTCAGGAAAATCTTCACGAGCATGAGCACCTCTACTCTCCTCTCGATTGGCTGCGCATTCCATGGTAACAACCGCTTGTGGGATCATGTTAGCAAGCTCCAGTGCTTCAACTAAATCACTGTTCCATATCATACTACGATCCTCAAGTGAAATATCAGGCATCATTTTTGCTACCTTTTTTATAGCTTTTTTCCCTTCTTCTAAAACTTCAGCAACACGGAACACTGATGCGTACTTTTGCATAGTGTTCTGCATTTCGCTGCGTATTTTTGCTACTTTTAGCCCACCGGAGGCAAATCGCATTTTATTAAATCTATCTACTATCCAGTCTGTGCAGTCTGAATGCAATTTTTTATGTGGTGTACCGGATTTTAGTTTCTCTCTTGCTCTGAGCGCTGCAGCTCTACCAAAAACCACAAGATCAAGAAGCGAGTTAGAACCAAGTCGATTTGCACCGTGCACAGAAACACATGCAGCTTCTCCAATTGCAAATAGTCCATCTACTACTTCTTCCTTACCTTGCTTCAGCGTGATCACTTCTCCATAATAATTGGTTGGAATGCCACCCATGTTATAGTGAACAGTCGGAATGACCGGTATTGGATCTTTAGTGACATCAACTCCAGCAAAAGTTCTTGCGGTTTCGCTAATGCCCGGCAATCTGAGTTTTATTACTTCGGGATCAAGATGCGCTATAGTTAAATACATGTGATCTTTTTTCGGGCCAACTCCCCTTCCCTCTCTAATTTCAATTGTTATTGCACGACTTACCACATCACGGGAAGCTAAATCTTTTGCTTTTGGTGCGTAACGTTCCATAAACTTTTCGCCCTGAGAATTAACGAGGTACCCCCCTTCTCCACGGCATCCTTCTGTCATCAAGCACCCTGAGCCATATATTCCTGTTGGATGAAATTGTACAAATTCCATATCTTCAAGTGGTAACCCAGCTCTCACCACCATGCCATTACCATCACCTGTGCAGGTATGCGCACTTGTTGCAGAGAAATAAACACGTCCATATCCACCTGTTGCTAGCACCACCGAATGTGCGCAAAATTTATGTAATGTACCGTCGCATAGCGACCAAGCAAGAACTCCGCAGCATGCTCCGGTTTCGCTATCCATAATTAAATCAATCACAAAGTATTCAACAAAAAATTCAGCGTTGAATTTAAGACACTGCTGATATAGAGTGTGAAGGATTGCGTGCCCAGTTTTGTCTGCTGCCGCACAAGTGCGCTGCGCTGATTTTCCTTTACCAAAGTGAGTTGTCATTCCACCAAAGGAACGCTGGTATATTTTGCCATCTTCTGTACGAGAAAAAGGTACGCCAAAATTTTCAAGTTCAATAACAGCTTTAGCAGCGTTTTTACACATATATTCTATTGCATCTTGATCACCAAGCCAGTCTGAACCTTTTATTGTGTCATATGCATGCCAGCGCCAATCGTCTTCACCGATATTACCTAAAGCTGCACTAATTCCGCCTTGTGCTGCAACTGTATGACTTCGTGTAGGGAAAATTTTAGAAATGCAGGCAACTGAAAAATTAGTTGCAGCCATCCCAAGCGTTGCTCTGAGCCCTGCTCCACCTGCACCTACTACTACCACATCATACTCATGTTCTATGATCTCATACGCTGACTTATCCATATTTGCTTATTTTATCATTACAGGCTTATGATATCACAGAAGTAGAAAAAATCTATACAAGTTTTCTATAGCTAATACCAATTCTCATTATTAGTGAACCACTTTTTCATCCAATAATTTTGATCTTAATGCCATTTAACCCTCGCTATTTTACTTGCTTCAGGTAGAACATACAATAAAATGGTTGAGTCTTTATCTGGCTTGCATCCATCGGTAGTTATTACACTAAATAAACAGGAAGTTGGTGGAATGGATTTTGTATAGTTGTTTCAATTTGGGTCTGTATATTGAAACAATGCATGAAAATGACAGGTCATTGTACAAGAGGTACCTAATTTGCCAACAAGAATGCTAGATAAAGAAACTTACATTTCAATTATTTCATAATTTCTGTATAATCTTACAAACTCAATTGGTATATTATGAAGATAATAATAGGTAATGCTAGTAAAGAATTAGGGGAATCAGTAGTTAACCGGCTAGATGTTCAACCATCCTCTGCTTGGATATCAAAGTTTACCGATGGCGAGGTAAATGTAGAAGTAACAAATGATCTATATAATCAAGAAGTATACATAGTACAATCTCTTTCTCCCCCTGTGAATGATAACCTTATGGAGCTTCTGCTTACAATTGATGCAGTAAATAGATTAGGAGCCAAAAGGATAGTAGTAATTATTCCTTATTATGGATATAGCAGGCAAGATAGAATTATCAAAAACAATAATATGCAATCTGCTTTAAGTGCCAAATTAGTTGCAAATCTTATTCAAACTGCAGGTGCAAGTAGTGTTGCAGTGATTGATTTGCACTCAAGTCAAATTGAAGGATTCTTTGATGTACCGATAACTAATTTGAACTGCTTTGAAGCATTTGTTGACTGTATACACACGGAAAATTTGGCAATTGTTGCACCTGATGTTGGAGCAATTGGCAGAGCACGTGCTTTTGCAAAGACTTTAGAGGAAAAGTACAAGATAGGGTTAAGTGATAAGATTATTGTAGTAGATAAATATAGGGAGAAAGCAGGCACATCTCAAGTAATGAACATAATAGGAGAAGTTGCGAATAAAAATTGTGTCATTGTTGATGATATAGTTGACTCTGGTAGAACATTGTGTAATGCAGCCCTTGCTTTAAAAAATTGCGGAGCAAAGTCCGTAATTTCATGCATCACACATGGCGTGCTTTCAGGAAGTGCAGTTGAAAAAATTTCTTCCTCTTCTTTAGATAAATTAGTGATTACGGATACTATACTTCACAAACTTGAAAAAACTGGTAAAGTAGAAGTTGTTTCGGTCGTAGATATTTTAACTCACTTCATCCAAGGAGGTAAAGATGCCAGCTAAGTCAACAGAAGACGTTATTACTTCACTAATAGAATTCGCAAATAAGAGAAAAATAACAATTACCAAGGAAGAAATGCTTAAAATTGTACAGCTTGTAAGGATCAAGTTATCAAATGACGAGATTGATTACTACTCCAAAGGACTGACAATGCTGGATTGGATACATGATACTTTATTGCAAGTTAATACCGAAGGTGTTTCTCCTATGCGTTATGGCAGTATAGACAAGGCCATTCATGTACGCGATGATGTTATAAATTCTCAAAACATTAAAGAAGAGATATTGTCCAATACAAAACCTGAGCATGGGTATTTCGTAGTGCCAAAGGTTATAAATGATTAGGGTAAAATAAGGCGTCTCCCTACGTCATATCGCCGCGGCGCTAACAAGAGATCCCGCTGCGGAATGATAGCAATCCTACGTCATACCGTCACGGCGCTAACACGTAGCGGAATGACGGTTTTTCAAATTGTAGGTAAACCTAAGCCACTTTAGCTATAACATCTTTAGCAATGTCTTCATAAATCTCTGTCAAATCTTCACTTAGCATTAAAGGATTTCCACAATCAGAAGCATGGCATATTTGTGGATCTAAAGGAATCCTACCTAAGAGTTTGATGCCCAGCTCCTCAGACATTCTTTTCGCGCCGTTTTTTCCAAATATGTATATTTCTGAGCCGCTTTGAGTAAAATAACTCATATTTTCTACAATGCCAATAATCGGTACACTGAGCTTTATAAACATATCGTAAATTTTGCGTGCATCAATCAAGGCAAGCTCCTGTGGAGTTGAAACTATTATTGCCCCGGTTAAGTTAAAATTTTCCATAAGACTTAAATGCACATCGCCAGTTCCAGGTGGTGTATCAACTATCAAATACTCTATATCGGACCATTTTGTTCCCATGAGCAGATTATAAAGTGCTTTTGTGATCATAGGGCCACGCCATATCGCTGCACGATCTTTATCAATAAAATAGCCGATTGAAATAGTATGCAGGCCATACTTTTCTATAGGCATTGCTTTCCCACCCTGTATTTCTGGCTTTAATTTTTCAGTGCTAAGCATTTTAGGAATTGAAGGCCCATATATATCTGCATCAACTAATGCAACTTTATGTTTCAACTTTGCTAATGAGAGAGCAAGATTTAGCGCAACTGTGGACTTGCCCACACCGCCTTTACCAGAGGCCACAACGATTATATTTTTCACTCCTTCGATATGTAATTTAGCTTTTTGTTGCCCAGCTTGTTTTTGACAAGTAGCAACCACGATCACTTTTGTCACCCCCGGTATAGCTTTAACAGCTTGCTCACAATTTCTTCTTAATTCTTCGTTTGCTTGCGTGTTACCGGCAACTTCAAGCGCAAAACCAATGTCCCCGCCTTTAATAATGATTGAGGATATTATGCCAAGAGCGATCACATCTTTACCGCTTTTTTGCTCTATGACTTTTTTTAAGTTTTCTCTTACAATTTCTTCGTTGATCATTAGACCTCTTACATAGCAGATCCCAGTGCGGAACATTTGTTTCAGAAACAGTATGTTAAATGTTATAGCAGGTTTTGCCTAGAACACAAGCCAAGTACTGGTTCACTTTATGACAGTATCATGAAAGTAGCCTCTTTCTTGTTATCCAAGTAGCCCCTTCTCCTGTCATCCGAGTAGCTTGACTACTTGGATCCAGAAAAAAGAATAGCGTCATCCCAGTACTCCTTTCTCGTCATCAGAGTAGCCCCTTTTTTGTCATCCCAGTGCCCAGACACTGGTTCTTTTTTTCTAGATTCCAGCGTCACGCGCTGGAATGACAGCAGTTCTACGTCATACCGCCGCGCCGCTAACAAGTAGCGGTATGATGATTCTTCAAATCGTCAAGGTGTCATCCAAGTAGCCTTCTCTTCCTGTCATCCCAGTGCTTGACACTGGGATCCAGAAGACGTAATTTCAACCAAGTGGCTGCATAATAAAGGCTGGATTCCAGTGCCAAGCACTGGAATGACACCCTACTTAACCGTCATACCGCGATTCATTCGCGGTATCTCTTAACATAGATCCCGCTGCAGGATGACGGTTGTCGTTTAGCTATAAACATTAAGAAATTTACCAAATAAAAAAAAGGCAAAAGAAACCCCGTGTTAGCTAGTTGTCACTCTCTAATCCTGCAAA
>NZ_JAPQLJ010000025.1:0-18716 GCF_028982115.1 Wolbachia endosymbiont of Drosophila tsacasi
TGCAGTTCCTCGTGCAAAGCAAAGTCAGGCTTACTTTTTCTGTGCTTATTCTTTTCCTTACTCAACTGTTTACTTTCGTTAGATTTTGTTTCAAACGTTTTGTAATAGACCTCAATATTTCTATCACATTCTGCTATTTTTTCTTGATAAATATTATATAGTTCAAATTCTTGCTTTAGCGTGAATACATGTTCCTCTCTATAATCGCCAGCTAACGCTTTTGCTATAGTAGACTGATCATTTTTTATTCGTGCATCCCTGAATTGAGCCAATTTCCCAGAATCTCTTTCGCCTTTAATTATAGCCTTGATAATTTTCATACCAGTTACTTCTGTTATATCTCTTATAACTCTATGCAGTTGTATATTCATTTGAATTAATGCCTTCTGCATACGCAGAACATGTGTAGATGCACTTTCAGTGAGGTTCTTACGTTGTCGCACGTAACTACGCAATACACACATCTGGCTATCTGGCCTAAATGACCCTTGGAGTAATCCATAACTATGTAGTTGTTGTAACCACTGACAGTCCTGAACATCTGACTTTCTCCCAGGTACATTTTTTACATGTCGCGCATTTACCAACTTAACTTCAAAACCGTAAGATTCCAGTATTTGAAACAAAGGAATCCAATATACACCAGTTGATTCCATCGCTACGGTTGTAACTTTACACTTTTTTAACCACCTTGCTAAATTATGAAGGTCTTCAGTGAAGCAGCCAAATTTTTGAACACGTTGCTCATCTCTTCTCTCGGGTATACATACATAATGTACAGCCGAACCAACATCTATCCCTGCTGCATCAGGATTCATTACCTCTAATTTACTTTTTGTCATTGTAATTGACCTCCTATAACTTATAATGAAGAAGTATTTAAGCTTGGGACGGTTAGATTATACAATCTTCTAATCGAGGTAGTTGTAATAGACTCCATCAGTGGTTTAACCGTTCCTCCAAAACCATGCTCCCAAACGGGCACTCTAGCACCATTGAGCGTTCCGGTTATAACTGCAAAAATACTTCTTAATAAATTATATTTAAAAATTGTTATAGCACTGGATAAAATAGTTTCTTTCAGGTTTAACAAGATTTTTCCTTGTTCGATGCTCTTAAATGAAACTCTAATGAGGGTGCCAAGATCTAGATCATTTAGAAAATTATAGTGGGCTTTACATCTTATTAATTATAAATTAACTTACTATCTAATCAATCCCTAAGTCATGTATGAGTAACATTTTGATAATATTAGCAGCAGGAAAGAGCAGTAGAATGAATTCTAAATATTCAAAAGCGTTGCACCAAGTGGGAAATCTTACTCTTTTAGAACATATAATTTCTAATGCAAAATTGCTGAGTCTAAAAAGCTTATCAATTGTTGTTAACAACTCCCTTCTAAAAGATTTAGAAAAGTTTGATACCCTAAAAAGTATAATCGATCAATACAATATAAAACTAATAATTCAAGAAGATATTACAGGTACTGGCACTGCAGTTAAAATTGCTCTAGAAAATCTGGAGGAGTTATCTGATCAAGACATAGTTTTAATACAGTATGGAGACACTCCCTTTATATCTAGTGATACAGTTATGAAAATGACTGATTGTTTAAAGTATAATAATTTAGTTCTTCTTGGATTCAATAGTCAAGATGAACAATATGGAAGATTAGTAATTGATAATTACGGAAATGTTCAAAAAATCCTAAAAAATGGAGATAAAATGCTTCTTGCAAACTCTGGAATAATAGTTTCATATGCTAAAGATCTTTTTACCTTAGTAAAAGAAATAAAATTTAATAATTCGACCAATGAATATTGTCTTAATGATATAGTACCCATTGCAGCAAACAATAACTTGAGTGTAGGTTATGTAGTTTCTGATGAAAGAGAAGCAATGGGAGTAAATAATAAAGAGGATTTGATTAAAGCCGAACACTATTTTCAAAAAAAAAGGCGGCCAACTTTTCTTTCATAACTACATTTTCTTATTCATTAATTTAAGTTGACATTTGTTTTATACTGGTTTTATAATACCTTTTGATTCTTACTTGTAAGATAATTGGTACGACAAATTTTCCTAGTTGTAGTGAGAGGGTATACATGGGGATATTAATAACAGGTGCTGCAGGTTTGATAGGGTCAACTTTGGTGAAAAAGTTAGAAAACCAGGGCCATGAAGTAATAAGCTGTGATATTAGGTTTCACAACAATCCACTCAGTTTTTTTTCAGAAGATATAGTACCACTACTTGCTAAGTGTACAGGAATTATTCATCTGGCTGCAATTTCTCGAGTTATACATGGTGAACTTTATCCTGAACTGTGTAGAAAAATTAATGTTGATGGTACAATGCAGTTTTTAGGGTTATGTAAGTCACTTTCAAATAAACCATGGTTTATATATGCAAGTAGTAGGGAAGTCTATGGAGAGCAGAAGGAACTGCCAGTTACAGAATCTGCTAGTATCGATCCAATAAATAATTATGCCAAAGGTAAAGCATTTATTGAGGAACAAATAACCAGTTCAAAAGATTTTAATGTAGCAATATTACGCTTTTCAAATGTATACGGTGGTTTACTAGATCATAACAGTAGAGTAATTCCTGCACTCTGTATTAATGCATTAAGAGGTGCTCCAATTAAAATAGAAGGTAAAGAATGTGTTTTTGATTTTACCTATTTGGATGATGTTATAGAGGGTATATGCTTAACTGTTAAATATTTACAAAGCGAAAAATCTTCTCTTCCTGCTATTCATCTTACTACTAATAGCCCATGTACTTTAGAAAACTTAGCAAAAACAATATTAAAAGTCACGAAAAGTGATTCTAGAATTGATTTTTATCCTCCAAGAAATTTTGACGTAACTAAGTTCTATGGTGATTTTACTAGAGCTAAAGAGCTACTTGGTTGGTCTCCAAAACATTCATTAGAAGTAGGATTAAGTAAATTTATAAAAAGTCTACAAAACAATACACAAGAATATCCTAACAATATAGATATGGTAATATATGAAAATATTAAAAGTTATTCATGGTTACCCTCCTTATTATAGTGCTGGTTCAGAGGTTTATAGCCAAACTCTTGCTCATGAACTAGCAAATAACAATGAGGTACAAGTATTTACTAGGTATGAAAATATCTTTTTACCTGATTTTTATTACACTACAGTCCTAGATCGTAGTGATTCTCGAATCTTACTGCATTTAATTAATATACCCATAGCTAAATATCGTTACAAATTTATCAATGAAGAAGTAGATATACAATTTAAAAGAGTAATAGATAACTTTCAGCCAGATCTTATACATTTTGGTCATCTTAATCATCTATCAATTACTTTACCAGAAATTGCTTTTAAAGAAAATATACCTATAATTTTTACGCTACATGACTTTTGGTTAATGTGTCCAAGAGGAAGGTTTATTCAACGCAATTCTGAAGATTTGTTACGGCTTTGTGATGGACAAAAGGATCAAAAATGTGCAACCCAATGTTACAAAGGATATTTTACAGGAGATAAAGAATTCCTGAATTTAGACATAAATTATTGGGAACAATGGGTTGCAACTAGAATGAAGCACACAAGGAAAATAATAGACTATATAGATTACTTTATTTCCCCATCGAAATTCTTGATGGACAAATTTACTCAGGATTTTAATGTTCCGATAAACAAAATTTCTTATCTTGATTATGGTTTTGATCTCAATCGTCTTAAGAATAGAAATAGAGCACAAGAAAAAGAGTTTATTTTCGGTTATATTGGTACTCATACTCCCGAAAAAGGTATTGATCTATTATTGAAAGCTTTTTCTCACTTATCATCTAAAGTAAAACTTAGAATTTGGGGAGCAGCAAGAGAAGAAACTAAAGCCTTAAAAGCGATTGCCAATCAGTTTTCACCTGTTGTTAAAGAAAGAATAGAGTGGATGGGAAGTTATGATAATAAGAATATAGTTACTGACGTATTTAATAAAGTTGATGGAATAGTCGTTCCTTCAATTTGGGGTGAAAATTCACCGTTAGTAATACATGAAGCACAGCAACTTAGAATACCAGTTATAACAGCCGATTATGGTGGCATGGCAGAATATGTAAGAGATGGACTATTGTTTAAGCACAGAGATGCAAGTAGTTTATCAGAAAAAATGCAAGTCCTATCTACAAATCAGGAGTTATACAATAAACTTACCCAAAAAGGCTATCCTTATACTGAAAATGGAAATATACCTTCTATAAGTGAGCATACTGAAAAACTTAACAAGATTTACCGTAATGCTATTGAAAAGAAAGGCAAATCAGTAGCTGTTAAACCCGGTCCTTGGAGAATTACTTTTGATACTAATCCAGATTACTGCAATTTTTCTTGTATAATGTGCGAATGTTTTTCACCATACAGTAAAGTTAAAGAAGAGAAGAAAGCTAAAGGAATAAAACCTAAGATACTATCAATAGAAACTATCAGAAAAGTAATTAAAGAAGCAGCTGGTACACCTTTAAGGGAAATCATTCCTTCTACTATGGGTGAGCCTTTAATGTACAAAAGCTTTGATGAAATAACCAATTTGTGCCATGAGTTCGGCCTGAAGCTTAACCTCACGACCAATGGTTCTTTTCCCATTAAAGGAGCTAGAAAATGGGCTGAACTATTGGTACCAATTTTATCTGATGTTAAGATTTCCTGGAATGGGGCAACTAAAGAAACTCATGAAAGAATCATGAAAGGTTCAAAATGGGAAGTAGTGACAGAAAACTTAAAAACTTTCCTTGAAGTTAGAGATAAATACTTTAGCGATACAGGTGAAAGGTGTACCGTTACTTTACAATTAACATTTTTGGAAAGTAATTTACATGAACTCTATGACATAGTTAAGATGGCCATAAAAAACGGCATAGATAGAGTTAAAGGACATCATCTTTGGGCACATTTTGAGGAAATTAAGGATCTATCTATGAGAAGAGATGAGTTAGCAATTAGTAGATGGAACACGGAGGTGAGAAGGTTATACGAACTTAGAGATAATATGCTATTGCCAAATGGTAAAAAGATAAAATTAGAAAATTTCACAATCCTTTCTCAAGAAGGTATTAAGGATTTGGCTCCAGGTGGTCAATGCCCATTTTTAGGTAAAGAAGCATGGATAAACAATGAAGGAAAGTTTAGTCCTTGCTGTGCTCCAGATGAACTCCGTAAGACATTAGGAAATTTTGGTAATGTTAATGAGGTTAAACTCGAGGAAATATGGCAGAGTAGTGAGTACCTAAGCTTACAAAAGAATTATTTAAATTATAAATTATGCAAAACATGCAACATGAGAAAACCTTTGATCAATTAATCAAAGATAATCTTAAATCTATTAAAATTTCACCGTGTGAGAGTTTTCACGAATTACTAGGAAATCCTTTGTATGAAAATAGGTTTATAAAGGCTGGTAAATTTCATGAGCCCGGTCTTGCACCGGTTTATGATCAGACAGGTGCTTATCATATCAATGTAAGAGGAGAAGCAGTTTATCATCATAGATTTCTAAAAACTTTTGGATTCTACTTCAATAGAGCAGCCGTAGAAGATGATACAGGGTGTTACCATATTGATTCATCTGGATGTAGAGTATATAAACAGTCGTATCAATGGGTTGGAAATTATCAGGAAGATGCTTGTATAGTTAGAAGACATGATAAATGTTTTCATATTAATTTAAATGGCAACAGGATTTATCAGGAGAAATATGATTATGTTGGAGATTTTAAGGATGGTATCGCTGTAGTCTATAAGGATGGTAAAGCTACACATATTAATCATCATGGAAAGTTAGTACATAATAAATGGTATAAAAAACTTAATGTTTTTCATAAAGGATATTCTATTGCAGAAGATCAACATGGTTGGTTTCATATAGATATTAATGGTAATCCTGTTTACCAGCAGAGATTTAAAATGGTAGAAGCATTCTATAATGGCATGGCAAAAGTTGAAACTTTTGAAGGTGTGTTAGGACAAATCGATATTACCGGAAATGTAAAGTTTAGTATTTTTGATTTAGGTAAAGAATCTCAAGTGCATAGGATTTCTGCAGAACTTTCAGCCTTTTGGAAAACGTACCTAACAAGCGTTGCTATTGAACTTGATTTGTTAAATATTTTACCTGCAACTATGCCGGTTTTATCTAAAAAGTTAAACATTATCGTACCAAATCTAGAAAGGCTGTTAAGGGCGTTGTGGGAAGTAGGGTTTATTGATTATGATAAGAACAACGACTTGTGGCAACTATCATTAAAAGGTAAGTGTTTTAAGGAAATACCATTTTTGCCAAAAGCATCAATAATGTGGGCGAGAGTTGCCGCTGAAAAGAATTGGTTAAAGATTGCCGATATACTAAAACAGAAGTCAATCTCTTCATTTGAATCTTTTAAGGAAAGAGAAGCATCAGAAGATAAGAAAATAGCGTTTTACCAAGCATTGCTAGGATATTCTAGGTTTGATACTAAAGAGTTTAATTCTAGGATTAATATAGATGGTGCTAAGAATATATTGCTATTTGGTGTACACTCTTTATTTCTTGCTTATTCTGATATACACAATAAAGGTTCCATAGGCCTATATAACCAACATAAAGTGCCAAGACAGTTAGTAGAAAATTTAAAAGTCAAACTTATAACTCAGGAAGAACTATCAGCTACAAATTATGAATTAGGTGTCTTTTGCCGCTTTCTACAGCATTATGATGATGATAAAGTATTATCTTATTTAAAATTGGTCAAAGGAATATCTCGTATTTTATTGATAGAAACTATTTTAGATTACCGCTCTCCAGCTGGAGGCTCTGTAGATATTAATGTAATGGTTGAAACAGGAGGTAAACTAAGAACATTAAGCGATTGGGAAAAAATACTCAAACAAGTAAAAGGATTCAAAATTTTTGCTGTTATACCTTTAACAGATTACTTATCAGTTATTGATGTCAGGTGTTAATCATATGGAAACATTACAAAAAAATGGTTTTTTTATTATCAAAAATCTGGTTCCTTTAGAGCTAATAACTCAGTCTTTAAGTGATATAACAAATAAGATATCAAAGCTATCCCAAGAACTAAGTGTTTCAACTTCTGACTACTTAAACTGTACCGGCAGATGGGGCACGTCATCTCAAGTAACTAGAATTATCTCTCAAGCATTAGATAAAATTATTAAAAATTACCTTGAAAAGTCACTTCAGTGTCAGATACTGCAGAAAAAATCAAATGTTATATGTAAAACTGCTGATTTAATAGATGCAGTTCCCTTCCACCAAGACATCTCCTATAGTTTCAATGATCCTTACCACTTTTCTGTTTGGTTAGCTTTGAATAATGTAAGTGAAACTTCAGGTGCACTGCAAATTATAGAAAACAGTCATAAATGGGAAATACAGCCTTTAGTTGATTTTTGGTACCCATATTTTTTTGATCAGTACTCAAATAATCGGGAAAATTACAAAATTAAGTCATTACCTATTTCAGCAGGAGATGCAATAGTTTTTGATTCACGGTTATGGCATGGTAGTGATAAGAATACAGATGCTAAAGATAGATTTGCTTATGTAACAAGGTGGATTATAAAAGATCAAGATCTTCCCTATGTGCCAAAACCTCAGCCTTCAGTTTTTGGTATACTCAATTGTGGTGAGTTAACAGAATCTGTACTGAGAGAATGCCTGTCATTGTTTGGCTACCAGGAAAGTGTAAAAGCAAAAAACATGGAAGAACTTATCAAGAGCTGGTTAGCCTTTATTACAGATACAACTACAAATATTTCTGAGATCGACACTACTGAGGCTAAGCGAGATTTATATAAGCTACTTATTCTGAATCGAGCATCAGCACTACATGATGCTGGAGACATCTCAGGAAAAATATACAAAAATTTATGGTTTTCACTACTTGTATTTCTCAATAAAAAAGTCAACTTAGTGGAGCTAGCATTATAAATGAATAGAAGTAGAGTTGATAGCTTCAAATGTGTATTGATGTTCATCTTGAATATAGTATCTAAATTCAAACTTAATGTACTTATAATGTCTTTAGTTGCCCTGGTGGTAGCTGTTGATTTGTCTTTTAGAAAGTATTTAGTAAAAAATATTCTAGATACAGCTGTAAAATATCAGGAAGGTAATGTAATTGAGAATCTTTTATTACCTGTAAGCGCTTATCTTGGTATGGCATTACTTATCACTACTGCTTTTAGATTCTATGGCTATTTTGTTGACATTCGAATGTTTACCTTAATGCGTCAAAAGATAGCTGATATATCTTTTTGTAGACTACTCCAACAAGACCATTCCTATTATCAGAACAATTTATCCGGAAGCTTAGTACATAAGGTCAGTAGCTTAATGGATAGTGTGATAGAGTTAATAAGATTGCTTATAGATTGTTTTTTCGGTTACAGCATAGCATTAGTCTTAGCTATTTATACCTTATCATTAGTAAACATAAAATTTGCAATCGCTACATTCACTTGGGTAAGCATTTTTATTTTAGTATCGATTTTCAGCTTTCGTGTACTTACTGAACTAGCTGATAATTACTCTAAACAAAATTCACAAGTAATAGCTAGTATAGCAGATAGTATTTTAAATGTTATATCAGTAAGGCTATTTTCTCAGCAAGCACATGAGAGACACAAATTTTTTCAAATATGCAAGAAAAGAACTATTGCAGAGAGAAAATTACAATGGGCATACTTTTGTCTTTGGTTTATATATGGCTATTCATTTGATATACTCCAAGCAGTAAACTTGTACTTTTTAATTTATGATTATCAATTGAACAAAATCGCAATAGGAGATATTGCTCTTGTACTTGGAATTAATATATCGATCATAGAGTTTCTTAACCATCTAACTAGGAATCTTACGCAATTTTCTACTCATTTCGGCAAAGTTTCAGATGCATTGCCAATCTTGATTACTGTACCAGAAATTCAAGATAAGGAAAATGCTAAAGAATTAAATTTATTAAGTGGAAGAATAACGTTTAATAATGTTTCTTTTTCTTATGAAGGTCAGGAGCCATTATTTCAAGATTTCTCAGTTACCATTAATCCTTGCGAAAAAGTAGGTCTAGTTGGTTATTCTGGAGGTGGTAAATCTACTTTTATAAACTTAATCCTAAGGCTATTTGATGTTAAAAAAGGTAATATACAGATTGATAATCAAATAGTATCAGAAGTTACACAGAGTTCTTTGAGGCAACAAATATCTGTAATACCTCAAGACGCATTGTTATTTCATGATACTATTTTAGCAAATATCATATATGGTAGACTTCAATCTACTATCGAAGAAATAATGAGAGCTGCAAAGCTGGCTGGTATTCACGATTTCATTATGACTCTACCAGATCAATATGGAACTACAGTCGGAGAAAAAGGCATCAAGCTATCTGGAGGAGAAAGACAAAGAATAATAATAGCAAGGGCATTTTTAAAAAACGCTCCAATATTATTTCTTGATGAACCAACTAGTCAGTTAGATTCTATAACAGAAAAAACAATTCAAATGAGTTTATTCAAATTGATGAAAAATAAAACTACGATTACTATAGCACACCGTATTTCTACACTTTTACACATGGACCGAATTCTAGTATTTAACAAAGGAAAAATTGTCCAAGATGGTAAACACGCTGAACTAGTTTCTAAGCACGGTCTTTATAAAGAACTTTGGAATGCTCAAATTGGTTGTTTGAATGGCAAGAAATAAGATGGAAAAAATTATTGATCTGAGAAGTGACACTACAACTCTGCAGAGCTCCAACGTTATACATGCAATAAGTAATGCAACTGTTGGAGATTTTGCTTATGGTGAAGACAAAAGCTGTAATGACTTATCAGAATATTGCAAACAATTATTCAAAGTAGAAGAAGCATTATTTGTAACCAGCGGTATGCTTGCAAATAGATTAGCCATTGCCAGTCAAACAAGTCCTGGTGATGAACTAATAACTAATTATAATTATCACATTAATTTTTTCGATAGTGCAGGCAATGCAAAAGTAAATAATATCGTATTTAATTGTATTAGAAATAACAGCGGAATCTTAGATGTTGCTGAAGTAGAATATGCTATTAATTCTAAGCCGAGGTATAAAATTTTTGCTCAGGTGAGTCTTGTTTCTATAGAAAATAGTATAAATGGGTTTAATGGTAAAATTTATCCTTTTGAAAAACAAGTCGAGTTATATCA
Source organism: Wolbachia endosymbiont of Drosophila tsacasi (assembly GCF_028982115.1). Taxonomy (NCBI): domain Bacteria; kingdom Pseudomonadati; phylum Pseudomonadota; class Alphaproteobacteria; order Rickettsiales; family Anaplasmataceae; genus Wolbachia; species Wolbachia endosymbiont of Drosophila tsacasi. The sequence continues at coordinate 10,234 of NZ_JAPQLJ010000025.1, forward strand.
CTTTTTAAAAGCTCACAATGTAAATCTTCATTTAGACGGTGCAAGAATATTTAATGCTCATATCGAAACAAATATTGCTTTAGCAGATTATGCTAAATATGTGGATACAATGAGCTTTTCTTTTACTAAAGGACTTGGCGCTCCTTTTGGTTCAATGCTTATGGGTAAAAGAGAGATAATTGAAAGGGCTAAAAAGCTACAGGTTTGGCTAGGTAGTGGTTATCATCAGATAGGGTATTGTGCTAATGCAGCAAAATACGTACTACAGAATAATATCTCTAGGCTTAAAGAAGATAATAAGCTCGCTAAATTACTTGCAGATAAGATTAAAGAAATTCCACACATAAAACTGGTACTACCTTATCCAGAAACTAATATAGTAAGCTTTAGTATAAAAGCACTAAATGTAACTAATGAGGTTTTCTTGAGTAAGTGCCAAGCTTATGGTTTATTGCTTTTTCCTTGGCTCGAGTCTCATATAAGAGCAGTTACCCATCTTGGCACAAAGGAAACAGACATCATGAAAGCTGCTGAAATTATAAAGGAGGTTGTGTTAAATTTAATATGAGAATAAAAATAGATTTCTTTAGCGATTCAAACACTGACCCTTCAGCTAAAATGAGGGAAGCGATGGCTAAAGCAAAAGTTGGAAACGAAGCTGCATGTGAAGATCCAACTGTAAACGAATTAGTGGCAGCCGCATGTAAAATATTAGGTAAACCTGCAGGAATCTTTTTGATTTCAGGAACAATGTCCAATGTAATTGCTTATAAAGTACACATTCAAAGACCTGGTGATTACTTGCTGCTTGATGAAACTTCACATCCGCTCATAGTACAATCTGGCTTGATCGCAGCCCAGGCACATGCCACTCCTTTGCCCATCAAAGGTACGAGAGGAATATTTACTGGAGAACAAATTGTTGAGTTTATTACTCGTCCTAGTTTAAGAAATATTCCGAGAGTTGGGCTTGTTTCTATCGAACAAACGACAAATTTTGGTGGTGGAGCTGTGTGGCCTTTAGAATATATTCAAGAGATCTCAAGTCTCTGCAAAGAGAATGACGTATTCACTCATTTAGATGGAGCAAGACTGTTCAACGCTTGTGCTCATACTAAAATATCTCCAAAGGAGTATGCAAGTTATTTTGATTCGGTATTCATTGATTTTAGTAAAGGATTAGGTGCTCCAATGGGCGCAATATTGCTTGGAAGTGAAGATTTTATTGAAAAAGCTTGGTACTATAAGTTTCAAATTGGCGGAGGTATGCACCAAGCTGGCATTATTTCAGCTGCATGTTTATATGCTCTACGTAATAATGTAAATTCTTTAGAAGAAGATCATAAAAAAATGCAGCACCTTATAGAAGGCCTAGACTCCATAGATCAAGTTATAATTGATATCGACCTGTATAAAACTAATATAGCGTATTTTTCATTACGTACTAATTGTATATCTACTCAAGAATTAATAAACGTACTAATGAAAAATTATGGAATTAGAATGGCTAACATCAAAGGTAAAATCAGAGCTATAACACATAGAGATATAAGCTATGAAGATATTAATACTACTGTATCTGCTATAAGAAAGATACTAAGTAATTTTCTGCACTAATTGTTTACAAACTTCTTGTCAAACAATATTATACCAATATAGTATTATGCTAGCATCTGCATAGAGCTATTTGGGAATAGGTGTGAACTTTGTCTTCTTTCAATATTTACTATTCTTCTGTGGATATATGCTGCTTTATTTATCAAGACAAAGTATACCAATTGCTCTACCACTGTTAATAGATACTGACCATGTAAAATTAAGCTATTTTTTTGCCTGCTTTTCTTTTTTTTATGGAGTATCAAAATTTGTTAATGGAATAATCATGGACTCCAAAAACAATCCATTATTTATGTTTGGGCTATGCAATATTGCAACTGGATTATTAACCATTGGTATAACTTTATCATATAACAATCTAACTTTATTACTGTTAACATTAATATTATTAGCTTGGACACAAGGGTTAGGTTGGCCAGCTATTACCAAGTTTATGGTTACAAACTCTAGCATCTCTTCAATTGCATCATCATGGGGAGTTATGAGCGCATCTCAGCAACTTGGTTCTTGTATTACTTTAATTATATTACCAAGTATAATAAAAATATATGATGCAAAGAGTGCATTTTTGTACTCTGGTCTCTTATGCTTACTTTTTGGAATTTATATAATATTAAAAGCATATTACAAAGAAAGTGCCAACTTTACTACCTATTATAAGGTGCATAAATCTCAAATAGGTATCAAGGTAACAAGTTCCATATGGTTTCTATGTTGTGCTACTTTTTGTGCTTATATTATAAAAATGGGAATCTTCTTTTGGTTTCCTATAATTTTAAAGAATAAATTACAAATTTCTCTTGTACAATCCTCACTAATAACAGGCGTATATGATTTAGGTGGAATCCTTGGAACTTTAATCACAGGAAGAATTAGTGATATGTACTTCTTTCAAAATAGAAGCTTGCTGGCATCACTTTATATGTTGGGTATAGCACTCACTTTTATTGCAATGAACTTTGGTCAAAACATAATTCTTATGAACCTTGGTGCAATCTTATCAGGATTCTTTATATTTGGAGTGCAAGTACTGACAGGTGTTATAGCTGTAGAAATTGCTCCACAAAACAATGTATGTGCAATTGTAAGCTTAACAGGATTATTTGGGTATATTGCAAGTTCAATATTTTCATGCGTGCTCTTAGGAGTACTTGTTAAGCACTGTGGTAACAGTATTATGTTTTCATTTTTTTCCATTTGCTCTGTTGTTGCACTCGTTTGCTTTTCCATACTATCAAGCAAAGATCTAAAAAAACTAAGTAAAGCGGTGTAAAAAAAATTTCTCAACAGTTAAACTTTGTAGATAGATTTTTTACCCAAGGAATAAACATGGTAACCATATCTTAGTAATAGCTCGCTATCTAATAGATTACGGAAATCAAAAACATTAGGTGCAGCCATAATACTCTTTAAACTTGCAAAATCTTGATTTTTAAATTCTTTCCACTCCGTTAACAATAACAAGGCTTCCGCGTCCCTTGCAGCCCCTATAGCATTGTCCGCGTATTCTATATCCTTTAGAACTTGCCTAGCATTATCCATCCCCATTGGGTCATATGCAGTAATTTTAGCCTTGTTATTCACTAACAATTGTGCAATATCTATAGCTGGGCTATTTCTTACATCATCAGTACCAGACTTAAAAGTTAGCCCCCATATTGCTATTTTTTTATTTTGGACTCCATTTAATACATATTCTACCTTTTTAGCAATGTTTGTTATATGATTATAGTTAGATTCCTTAACTGAATTTAAAATTTGTAGCTTGACATTGTGATCTTCAGCAAGCCTTATTAAAGCTGACAAATCTTTAGGAAAACATGATCCTCCAAATCCTGGACCAGCTTTGAGAAATTCCTTACCTATTCTATGGTCCATTCCCATACTGTTAGCTAAAAGGTCAATGTCTGCTCCTAATAGCTCACATAAACCTGCCATCTCATTGATAAAAGCAACCTTTGTTGCTAGAAAAGCATTAGAAGCATATTTAATCATTTCAGCAATAACTGTATCAGTGACTATTAACGGAATATTCTTATCTATAAATGATCTATATATAACTTCTAGTTTTGCTCTAGCTAGCTTAGTTTTTACTCCTATTATTATCCTATCTGGGTATAAAAAATCTGATACTGCAGAGCCTTGCTTGAGAAACTCTGGATTAACCCCCAAATCAAAGTTATAGCCCTTATTAGATAAATAATTATATATATTTTCTGCGGTGCCAGGAGGAACAGTTGACTTTATCACTATTAAGCAATCTTGATTAACTCTCTCAGAAACTTCACTTACTGCATTATATACATTCTGTAAATTTGCATTTCCTAGGGAGTCTGATGGAGTATCTACAGTTATAAATACTACTTCTGTATTGGGATTTATTTGAAAATACGAATCGAAAAATCTTATCCTTTGTGACTTTATATTATTCTCTAAATAATCTGCTAATCCAGGTTCATATAGAGGAATTTTCCCTGATTTCAAAAGTTCAATCTTCTCAGTATTTATGTCAATGCAATCAACTTTATGGCCCTGCTCAGATAACATTGTACCAGATACTAATCCTACATACCCTACTCCTATAATAGTTATGTGCATTTTATTATCACCTTAAAAATATAGCTTAGCATCTAAAATAAATACCATTAACAATTATAAACTTTTGTTGTTACATTATTTTTCTTAATTGCCTTACCTTCCGAACAAGCTATAAATAAGGTTGATGGTATTAATATCAAAGTACCATATAAAGCACTTTTATCAGGTAATTCATTAAATATAACGTATGTTACTATTGCAGAAATTATTAGCTCTATGTACCTATAAGGTGCAAGTGCAGTAGCATCAGTAAGAGTAAAAGCTTTTAACATAAAGAGCAAAATTAGATTTGAATTAATTCCCAAAATCAGCAGTAATACTAATTCCAACAAGGAAGGCATATGCCAATAAAATAACAAAGGTGGAGTAGAAAAAACAGTTGTCATTAGAGCTGAATAAAATAACATACTTATTACTGACTCTTTTATTACAAGTTTCTTATTAAGTATATCCAATATAGCAAAGATCAATGCAGATACAATAAAAATAAGAATTTTAGGATTAAAATCTTCACTATGAGCTTTGGTAGTAATAGCAATACCAACAAAGCCAATAACAGTTACTATCCATCTTTGCCAAATTATATTTTCGTTTAGCAAAGGGATTGCAAGAAGTATAACAAATAATGGTATAGAAAAACTTATAATCGTTGCAGTTACTATGGGGAAAACAGTCAACCCGTAAGTCCATAAGGTCATTCCACAAAACAACAACCCACCCCTGGTTATTTGAGTAGATATTTGACTTGTTTTAAAAGTTTCTATTCCATAGTAAAACATAAAAGGTACAAGGGTAATAGTGGTAAACAGAAAGCGGAAAAAAATTATTTCAAAACTCTGAAGATGTAAACTTAGATATTTTGATATAGTATCATTAGCTACACTACTAAGTAAGCTAAGTATAAACCAGATAACCCCAAACAAATAAGCTCTCAATCTGTAATCCATAAAGCTTCTGATTTAATAGATACGATGTACTCATATAATTTTACTACAAAACTAATAATATAAAAGTTTTTTGATGTACGTCCCCAGAATGTGATCGTAAGGGTTCATTATAAATAATTCGGGAAATTTCGTCTCTTTAGACATATTAAGAGCTATGTAACGAACGTTTATATTTGTGAGTAATAGTAAGGCTCAAGGTAAGGAAAATGCTAGTGAGGTAAAGTAGAATAACGTTAATTTGATAATTTAAGCTCATTCCCTCTTGCTACATCTTTCTTTAATATCTCCTCTTTTGCAGCAGGTTTATAATTACTGCTTAAATTTAGGTGCACACTAATTTTTCGATTTATATATTATTCTAATGCTTGTATAATACCTTCATTGAATATTTGATTTTGAGGTAATTAGATGCCAAAAAGTAAAACTAAACGTGGAACGGAAGATTTGAAGGGTAATGCAGGCCCAAGCAAAAGATCTCGTCTCAGTTCTGATCCTAAAAAAAATAAAGAGATTATTTCTAGCAAAGTAATAAGTAAGCTGAAGGATGTTGTTAAAGGTGATAGAACTTCAGCTATTGAGGAATGGGTCAAGGCTCACCCTGTAACAGTAGAGGGTCTAACCGTTGAGCAATCGGACCTCTTATGTAATGCGTTTCGTGATGAATCTTGTTGGTCAGGTGCGACACTAGATGTTGCTAAATTGGTAGGAGAATTAGCTAAATCAGGTGTGTTGAATCCATTTCTATATATAAAATAGCATGTATTGGGTATGTAGAGAGTGAAATTAAGCAATTATTTGACAAGGCGTTAGAGTCTTTTAGATCTGACTTATCTCATAAAGGTGCATGTGAGGAAGATAGAAATTTAGCTTGCAGTGATAAGCTTGCAAGAGTTGAATTGTTAAGTTCCATGGGAAGACGTGATCCTGTTTTCAATTTCTGGATTGATCAAGAATCAGGTAACCTTAGAGAAAATATAGAAGCAGAAGATGGATTTAATAAGGCTGTAGATTTCAAGTGGAGTAAGGGAGTGGAACACTTCTATAATCGTCTGTGTTCTGAAGAAAAATTAGTGAAAGAAGAGAGAGAAAAATTGCTAGTTTCTGCTATTGCAAAATTATCTCCATTGCAATCTAGCTATAAACTTGCTTCTACCTTAAATTCCCTTCTAGGTAAAGTCATAAGCGCAAAAGTAGATCATAAGTCACTACTTGGGCTACCGAATAAGAAAGATAGGGGTGTGATCTATCGTCCTCTGAGTTACTTAGTAGAGCACGGTTTTCTTTGCACAACTAAGTATGTTATCCAGTACTTGAGCGAGAGATGTTCAAGATCTGAAGTAGAGAAAATGCTTTCACCTAGAGGATATGCACATCTTCTCTCATCGCTTTCATTTGTTGTAGTTTCTAAAGATTATGACTTGGATAACAGGAATGAAGCAAGGTCAGCTATTAGCAGTCTTTGGGAATCTAGTGTATTTAACCAAAATAAAATAAATGTTGTCGATCCTTTTAAAGATAGGATTGCTTTTGTTGCAATGGAAAATGCAATTTCAAATTTGATTGTAGATCAGGAGAACAGCAAGGATACTCAAAGTGCTGGTGATGGTGAAAAAGTTGATTTGGTCTTGAGTATTTTAAAGTTTGCTAAAGATTGTTGTTCAGACAAAAGCTTTAAATCATTAAAAAAGAGGATAGCAAATAGTTTAGATAAAACAAGAAATTCTAAGATGATAGATGCAACTAGCTCCTGCAATTTAATAGAAGAGTTGTGTAAGTCAGCGAGAAATTTGAATTTATTCTCTGCTAGCACTGAAGGTCCTCAATCTACGTTAGTGGGTACTAATGTTAGTATTTCGCCTGCTGCAGTTGTTAACAAATAGGAGTATTTATGCATGGTAATAATGAAGATCGTGAATTAGTTAGGGCTTTATTAAGTGGAGGTTGTGATGAGTTTAGTAGACAATTTGTAGGTTTTTTAAACAACTGTCCATCTTTTTTGCATTCGGCTAATAAGCCTGGCTTTTTTCCTACATTCTTTTTTGGTATGTTTTCTACTGCACATGATGCAGGTATATTAGTTGAAGATGAAAGAGTCTATTTTCGTTTTGACAATTATGGAAATCTAAAAGTTGCTGTTCTCACTAATAAAGAAAATAGAAGAATAGTCAGGTGTTATACTGTTGCTGATAATGAGAACAGCCCAGGGTGGCTTTGTTGCATAGCAAGAATATTTTAGAAAGGGAAAAAGCCTTTTAAAATATGAGTTACTAACAGATTTTGTTGTAAAGTAAGCATTTTGAAAGAAATATAGTTTATGCCACAAAAAATGAGAGTAAGTAACCAAGGAGAATATAACGAATTTCTTGAAAAAAGAGGAAATGTTTTTCACTTTATTGATGAAGCAATAGACAATTGGTATGAAAACAGTCCAAAAGTGTCTGGCGGCAACAATGTTTATAGTGATAAGGCCGTGATTTTAATACATATAATAGTTCACTGTTTAGGATAGGTTTAAGGCAGGCAGTAGGTTTTGTAAAAGGATATCTAAAAAAGATAGAAAAGGATTTGGAAGTCATTAGCTATTCCCAGTCTTCTAGAAGACTAAGTAAGCTCAATATGAAGATCAATGATTATAGAGTGAATAGAGATGATGTAGAAAATATTGAAATTGCTATGGATAGCACAGTAATCAGTATCTATAGTAATAGTGATCAGCATAACAAAGATAATGTCAAAACAAGAAAGTATAATAGAGCAGATCAAGTAAGAAAATTACATGCTGCTTTAAATATAGAAAGCAAAAAAGTAATAGCCATTAAGTATACCAATTCAACTTTACGTGACAGTATATTAGCATGTAGTATGCTTGAAGAAATGGACGGCAAGTATGGCATTTCATCTATTCGTGCAGATGCATCTTATGACGGAAGAAATGTATATAAGATTTGTAAAGAACTTAATATTAAACCTATAATCCGACCCATAAAGAATGCAACAGTCCGTGAAAAGGTGGATTATTTATCAGAAAGAAACAACAATGTTAAGGTTATACAATCTTACAAAAACTATGAAGATGGTGTAAAAGAATGGAAAATGGTGATGAAATATGGCTTAAGATCACATATTGAGGGCTTTTTCTTTAGGCTCAAAAAAACATTTGGATTTAGTTTAAAAAATAAGTCTGAAATGAATCGTGAAAAAGAGCTATTAATTAAGTGCTATTTAATTAATAGATTTACTGAAATTGGTATGCCAAAGTTTGAAACAGCTGCTTAAATTTTTTATATAAAATATTAATGCAAGTAGCTATGCAACAAAGCC
>NZ_JAPQLJ010000026.1:0-29597 GCF_028982115.1 Wolbachia endosymbiont of Drosophila tsacasi
TGCAGTTCCTCGTGCAAAGCAAAGTCAGGCTTACTTTTTCTGTGCTTATTCTTTTCCTTACTCAACTGTTTACTTTCGTTAGATTTTGTTTCAAACGTTTTGTAATAGACCTCAATATTTCTATCACATTCTGCTATTTTTTCTTGATAAATATTATATAGTTCAAATTCTTGCTTTAGCGTGAATACATGTTCCTCTCTATAATCGCCAGCTAACGCTTTTGCTATAGTAGACTGATCATTTTTTATTCGTGCATCCCTGAATTGAGCCAATTTCCCAGAATCTCTTTCGCCTTTAATTATAGCCTTGATAATTTTCATACCAGTTACTTCTGTTATATCTCTTATAACTCTATGCAGTTGTATATTCATTTGAATTAATGCCTTCTGCATACGCAGAACATGTGTAGATGCACTTTCAGTGAGGTTCTTACGTTGTCGCACGTAACTACGCAATACACACATCTGGCTATCTGGCCTAAATGACCCTTGGAGTAATCCATAACTATGTAGTTGTTGTAACCACTGACAGTCCTGAACATCTGACTTTCTCCCAGGTACATTTTTTACATGTCGCGCATTTACCAACTTAACTTCAAAACCGTAAGATTCCAGTATTTGAAACAAAGGAATCCAATATACACCAGTTGATTCCATCGCTACGGTTGTAACTTTACACTTTTTTAACCACCTTGCTAAATTATGAAGGTCTTCAGTGAAGCAGCCAAATTTTTGAACACGTTGCTCATCTCTTCTCTCGGGTATACATACATAATGTACAGCCGAACCAACATCTATCCCTGCTGCATCAGGATTCATTACCTCTAATTTACTTTTTGTCATTGTAATTGACCTCCTATAACTTATAATGAAGAAGTATTTAAGCTTGGGACGGTTAGATTATACAATCTTCTAATCGAGGTAGTTGTAATAGACTCCATCAGTGGTTTAACCGTTCCTCCAAAACCATGCTCCCAAACGGGCACTCTAGCACCATTGAGCGTTCCGGTTATAACTGCAAAAATACTTCTTAATAAATTATATTTAAAAATTGTTATAGCACTGGATAAAATAGTTTCTTTCAGGTTTAACAAGATTTTTCCTTGTTCGATGCTCCTAACTTGGATTTGTCTGGCTCACTACAAAAAACATGTCTAAACCCTACAGTCTCTCCGTTTTCTCCTCTTCTAGCAAAATTACTTCCTTTGCCAGCAAACCAAATTTGAGTTAGCTCGTCTTTAAATACCCCTAGGGCCGCATTCGGTGTAATCACTTGATGATCAAGCTTATCATATATTTCTTTCACTACTCCTTGATATTCTGGAGAGTCAAGTAAAGATCTGAAATCCTTTTCGCTTGGATATGATCCCCAATCTCCGCAAATTTTCAATATATTTCTATCGAACTCAGTCAATTTCGGAGGATCAGGAATATACTTTGGTTGTGAAGGATCCGTTCTAAAAAATGGTTCAAAATCGTCCTCAACGCTCTTTTGTATATGGCTATCAGTAAAGTAATGACCATTAACATAAGAAGTAAACCCTATTATCGGTATCATCAAACATAAGACTATCTTAGATTTTCTTGATATCATGCAATACGACTCCATAAAAAAAACAGGATACTAGCAATAACTTAACAAAGCTTAAACCAAGTGTCAAATGGTATCTCCTGTCATTCAGTCAGCTAAAGCCCCTTACCAGCAGAAACATATATAAAATCTACCAGTACATGTATATTACCATACTCTGTATGGTCCAAGTGGTGGATTAGGTGGAAGTCTTACTTCTCTTGGTTTGGAAGTGCGCAAAAAATGGGCAACTGTGCTACGTACCCTAAAGAGGAAGTCCTCCTCAGAATCAGAAGTATCTGGAATGTCTTCTACTGCATCACTTGTAAAGTGTTCCAGAAAGTTTAAAAGTGATGGTGCTACCAATCAAGAAGTAAAGCAGCAGGGGGCTCAATTTGATCAGCAACAAAAACTAGATGGTCCAAGTTGTAAGTTAGATGAAGTACTGCAAGTATCGCGCAGTCAGTCATTAAGTTCTTTATATCCTAGCGGTAGTGGATTGGTGTAGAAGGATCTAAAAAAATAACGAGGTTAGAAAGATTATGCTTGCGTTGGATTTTATTCGTGCACATGTTATACATGATGTCTTGATCTAGCTTCTTTGCATAGATATAGCTAACCCAAGAAAGGTTTTCCTACGTCATACCGCGATTCATTCCACAGCTGTACGAACATTGCAATTAGCAGGTAATTTGCATAACAGACGGTGTTATCCCAGTGCTCCGGCACTGAGATCCAACCCTTCCATAATCATCAAAACGTCGTATTTTAATATAAAACAGCTACTTTTATACTCACCAACTTAATAAAATTCTTGGATGCCAGACTGGCATGACACCCTACTAGTAGCACAATGTTCGTACATCTGTAGATTCATTCGCGGTATAGATTCCGCTAACGAGTAGCGGAATGACGGTTTTTCAAATTGTAGGTAAACCTAAGCCACTTTAGCTATATATAATAGAATTTCGCTTTCTACTATCTTTCCAATCGCTTTATACATAATTCTCGAATTTTGAAAATTTGCTCCATGTTCTATGGTATGTTTTGGTAACCAGTTCTCAATAAATTGTTTATGCTTTTCTACTTTGTAGTTTCCAAGATGTTCGGGCTCAATTTTCTCTTCCTCTGTCAGTTCTAGTGAGGCACTATTTTCTGGAAAAGTTATATCAATAATTCGATTTTTATAACGAAGGTAGCAGTGCATTTCCGGAATTTGCAACAAGTTATACTCACTTAGAACTGCAGAGATTTTTGGAGTGTTTAATAAGTGCATGCTTTGTGCTGCATGTACCACATTTCTCACTAATTACCGATAAATAATCTGTACGATTGTTATTACGTCCGTAAGGCAGTTTATGTACATATTTTAATGCTTCACGAAATGTAGTAATACCCAGGGTTAAAAAGAGATTTGATATAGGCTTATGATTAGATAAATATATTTGATTTAAGTCATTCATATCATCATTATCTCATTTCTCACTTGTATAAAATTTGTTTTCTTACTTCGAGACCTAATCTACCACAACTTTAATATGGCGCTTCTTTCCTGCAGATAATTTTATAAATGACTGACCTTTAAAGCTCTCAGAATTTATTATGTAGTTAACATTGTTTATAATATTATCATTAACTTTGCACCCATTGCCCTGTATTAAACGCTTTGCAGCGCCTTTTGAAGGTTCAAAACCGGTGTCATGCAGTAGGTCTACTAAGGATATGCTGCTTGCAACTTGTTCTTTTTTTATGATGTAATCAGGAAGTAGTGAGCTATCTTCATTCTCAAAAGCAGAGACTGCAGCAGATAGTGCGAGTGCCGCTTCTTTGTCACCATGACATATTTTTGTCACTTCTGTTGCCAAGACCTTTTTTGCTTCATTTATTTCCTGATCTTTTAAGGATTCTAACTTTTTGATCTCATCAATTGACACATCAGTGAGCAATCTCAAAAAACGTCCAACATCTTGATCATCAACGTTGCGAAAATATTGCCAGTAGTCGTAAGGCTTTAGCATATTATCATCAAGCCACACTGCTCCACTTTCAGTTTTGCCCATTTTTACCCCTTGAGCATTCAATAAAAGAGGGGTGGTAAGGCCAAACAGCTCAGGTAAATTCAACTTTCTTCCAAGCTCAATGCCATTTACTATATTTCCCCATTGGTCTGACCCTCCAATCTGCAGACAACAGCCATGCTTTTTATTCAACTCAACAAAATCATAAGCCTGCAATAGCATGTAATTAAATTCTAAGAAGCTTAAGGTTTGCTCTCTATCCAGCCTAGTTTTCACACTATCAAAACTTAGCATGCGATTTACTGAAAGATGTATTCCTATATCACGCAAAAAGTCTATATATTTTATACTATCCAGCCATTCTGCGTTATTTACTATAACTGCACCAGTCTTTCCATCATCAAAAGATATCATTTTCTCCAATGTTTTCTTTATACTAGATATATTTTCGCTAATATCCTTGATAGATAAGAAGCTTCTTGCTTTATCCTTACCGGATGGGTCGCCGATTTTCGTTGTGCCACCTCCAAGTAAAACTATCGACTTGTAACCAAATTTTTGCAGGTGGCGGAACATCATAATATGCATTAGATGACCAATATGAAGACTTGGTGCTGTGCAATCAAACCCAATGTATGCGACTATATGATTGTTTTCGGATAATAGCTGATCTAACCCTTCAATATTTGTACATTGGTATAGGTACCCTCTTTCTTGGATAAAATTTAAAAACTCGGACTTGTGTTTCATAATCTTTTTAGTATGTTATTTTATATGTGAACATTGTCATTGAAGATATCGATGATGATGTCATTCCAGCGTGTGACGCTGGAATCCAGTTTTTCATGCAATTTCATCAAAAATGTTGTATAGTGTGCTCGTTTATAATTAAGTTTTCTGGATCCCAGTGTCAAGCACTGGGATGACACCTTTTCTTGGGGAGCTATCCTAAAGGTGCGATACTTATACAGTTGTACTTGAATGGCCCAGGCAATCAGTTCCATAACTCTTCTATTTTATAATACTCCCTTACTTCTGGCCTGAATATGTGAACCATTATGCCTTGAAAATTCAAAATCACCCAATTGCCTTCATCCATACCTTCTACATCTATTTTATCATGTCGCTCGAGACTTTTTATTACGTGTTCAGCTAACGCTTTCACATGGCGACTTGAATCACCAGATGTAATAATCATATATTTTGCAATAATGGTTCTATTCTGCACATCGAAAGTAACTATATCGTGACCTTTATTTTGATCTATTATACTTACAATCATACTTTTTATTGATTCTGTATCATTGGATACATTAGTCATCATCTTAAATTATTTAATTTACTTATAATTATACACTCAAAATCTCTAAATATGAACTATTTTCAACGCAACTGTTCGTTAAAGGTATTACCTGCATCTATTTTATCACCATGTTTTTAGCATGTACAATGTATATACTTTTTATATAATTGAGAATAGCTTTTTACTAATATTCATTATGGGCAAGACTCTCATCTACTTAATCGGCTTTCCAGGCAGTGGTAAATTTACTACTGCAAAGGAACTGTGTAAAATCATTAGTGCAGTGATAGTAAGCAATAATCTATTCAATAATATTATATTTGATATTGTTAAATTACAAGATGCTGAAGTTCCAGATGATCTGTGGAAAAAGATTTTTGCAGTCAGAGAAAATATGTTAGCAATACTGGAAAAACACTACATAAAATCAAAACATTATATATTTACAAATGAATTGATAGAGGGTGATTCCTATGATCAAAGATTGTACAGCTCAGTGGTAAATTTAAGTAAAAAAATGGGCGTAAAAATTTTTCCTGTAGTATTACATTGTAATAATGAGGAACTAGTAAGACGTGTTCAATCAGAAGAAAGGCACCAGGAAAATAAAATTACTGATTCGGATTTTGCTATGAAAAAAATTGAGGGGAAAAGGCTATTTATACCTGAAGGTACACTTGAAATTGGTAACTCAAACTTAAGTGCAAAGGAAGTTGCAAAGAAAATTGTTGAAGAGATGAAGAAAGAAAAAAATGGAAAATTAATTAAAACTTCTGTAACAAATCATTTAAAAACAGAGCGTACTCGTGGTTGAGAAGAAAGATAAGTATCGTCCTTGTGTTGGCATAATGCTATTTAACAGACAAGAACATGTCTTCATTGGAAAACGCTTTGATAGCGACTCTTACTGGCAGATGCCACAAGGAGGTGTTGATGATGGTGAGGAACTGGAACAAGCAGCGTTACGTGAGTTGCTAGAGGAAGTTGGCACTAATAAAGTAAAGGTTATAACTAAAAGCAAGGATTGGATATACTACAACTTGCCTGAAGAAGTTATACCAATATGCTGGAATGGAAAATATTCTGGTCAAAAGCAAAGGTGGTTCTTAATGAAGTTTTGCGGAGAGGATAAGGATATTGATATTAATTATACTGATCATCCAGAGTTCAAAGAGTGGCGTTGGCAAAGTACAGATAGTTTAGTAGCCAGTGCTATATCATTTAAAAAAGAAGTTTATAAAACAGTGATAGAAGAGTTTTCTTCTATAATAAAAGCCTCAACAATAAGCTCATGATAGTAGATTCTCATTGCCACTTGATTTATTTTTCCGATGATGAAATACCAAAAGTAATTTCAAGGGCAGAGAAAAATGGTGTAAAGGTTTTGCATAACATATGCGCAAGCATTGACGATGTTCCTAAGTTATTAAAAATTTCTTCATCCTATGATCAAGTCTACTCCTCTGTTGGTATACATCCGCTTGATGCTGCTATAGAAAACGGTGAGTGTATACATGTTGATGAATTAGTTGAATTGACCAAGAACCAAAAGGTAATTAGTATCGGTGAAACTGGGTTAGATTTTTATAAATCTGACAACAAAGACAATCAGAAAAAAAGTTTTGCATTGCATATAGAAGCGTCAAGAATAACTGGACTACCTTTAGTTATTCACACAAGAAGCGCTGATAATGAGATGATCGATATGTTAAGGTCAGAAATGAAAACTGGCACTTTTGGTGGAGTAATGCACTGCTTTGCTTCCTCTAAAGAGCTTGCTTATCAATCTATAGATTTAGGGTTATATATCTCATTTTCTGGAATCATTACTTTTAAAAATGTGAGCTTACTCAGAGGAATTGCACAAGGTGTACCACGCGAACGTGTTTTGGTTGAAACTGATGCACCATATCTATCACCTGAGCCTTATAGGGGAAAAAAGAACGAACCAGCAATGGTAAAATATGTTGTGAATTGTTTGGCAGAGTTATGGAATGAGTCACCCGATAAAGTAGCAGAAATAACCACAAGCAACTTTTTTAGGCTGTTTACGAAACTTGAGCTACAAGGAAATTCTATAAAACCATTGATTTACTTATGAGCCTAAATAGTTCTTTCACTGCATTCACAGATTTATCAAACATTTCTTGTTCATTATCATTCATTTTAACTTCTAGGACCTTTTCAACTCCATTTTTTCCAATGATTACAGGAACACCAATAAACAAATCTTTTACACCATATTCACCATTAAGGTAAGCAGCACATGGTAATATACGCCTTTTATCTTTTAAATATGACTCTAACATGCATATAGCTGAAGATGCAGGAGCGTAGTATGCAGATCCGGACTTAAGTAGATCAACTATTTCTTTACCGCCATTGCGAGTGCGTTCAACTATTTCATCAACTTTTTTCTGCGTAATGAGACCCATATCGATAACTTGGGTAAGTGGAATGCCAGCGATAGAAGTGCAATTAATGAGTGGTACCATAGTGTCACCATGTCCTCCAAGCACAAAAGCAGATATATCTTCAACTGAAATATTTAATTCACTTGCGAGAAAATAACAAAAACGGGAAGAATCAAGCACTCCTGCCATTCCAACAACCATATTAGCTGGAAGGTTTGAAAATTTATGCACCACTGAAACCATGGCATCCAGAGGGTTGGTAACCACTATTACAAATGCATTTGGAGAATACTTCTTAATATTTTCACCAACCTCCTTCATTACTTTAGCATTGGTTTGCAGGAGGTCATCCCTGCTCATTCCAGGTTTTCTAGCAATGCCTGCTGTTATGATGATTGCATCAGAATTTTCTATATCTTTGTATTGATTAGTTCCAGTTAAACCAGAATTAAATCCATCAATAGGAGATGATTCTGCTATGTCGAGTGCTTTACCTTGCGGTATTCCATCACTAATATCAAGTAAAACAACATTGCCGAGTTCCCTTAGTGCAATCATATGGGCAAGAGTTCCACCGATATTTCCTGCACCGATTAAAGATATTTTTTTTCTTTGTACTGTCATTTTCTACTCCTTTATATTTACTTTTATGGTTTTACCTTCCCAAGGCGATAGGCTATCAAGCATACGAAAATCTTGCGGCAAATCTATAGGATTATATACAACCTTTTTTGCCTCTATATCGTATCTTACTTCCTCATAACCAGTGAGAGGGAAATCTTTTAACATTGGATGACCTTTGAATCCATAGTCTGTTAGAATCCTACGCAAATCAGGGTGATCAGAGAATTCTATTCCATACATATCAAACACTTCACGCTCAAACCACGAAGCTGTGCTAAATACCTTTGCTATGCTTGGAGGCATATCGCCCTCACATAATTGAAGTTTTATGTGTACTCTAATATTATGCACAATGCTGAGTAAATTGTACACTAACTCAAAGCGCTTTTCTCGATCTGGATAGTCAACCCCAAAAATATCAACTAATAGTTCAAACCTACACTTTTCATCATCGCGTAGAAAGGATAGGTGCTCTTCAATTTCATCTAAAGTTGAATATATTACAATAATGCCATCATCTTTTTGAATGCACTCACACTTGGTCTTTTTTTGTATATGCCTTGCAGTTTTATCCATGCTTTATATTCTGAGTTCGTTTTATTTTGTTTTGTAGGCATAGCATTCCATATAGCAACGCCTCAGCGGTTGGTGGGCACCCAGGAACATACACATCAACCGGTATAATTCTATCACAGCCACGAACCACTGAATAAGAGTAATGATAATAACCACCACCATTTGCACAACTTCCCATAGAAATAACATACTTTGGGTCTGCCATTTGATCATAAACCTTGCGCAATGCTGCTGCCATTTTATTAGTTAGTGTGCCAGCAACAATCATCACATCTGATTGACGTGGGCTTGCACGAAACATTATGCCATATCTATCAAGATCATAACGGCTGGATGCAGTATGCATCATCTCAACCGCGCAACATGCAAGACCAAATGTCATTGGCCACAATGAACCAGACCTTGCCCAATTCATTACATAATCTATTAAATCACCAAATTTAGTAACAAGAAACCCTTCTTTTTTATAACGACCCCAGTCATCATTAGATAGAATTTGATTTGTCATAAACTACTCCCACTCTAATGCACCTTTACACCATTCATAGATAAAACCTATAGTGAGTATTGCAAGAAATACCATCATAGACCAAAATCCACCATAGCTTATCTTAGACAAAGAAACAGCCCAAGGAAAAAGAAAAGCAATTTCTAAGTCAAATATTATAAATAATATTGAAACTAGGTAAAATTTAATGTCAAAATTTTTTCTTGCATTGGATAGTGGATTGAAGCCACACTCATATGTGGAAAGTTTTTCACCATCTGGCTTACTCACTGCAAGAAACATAGGCAATATACCTAAAGCAAAAGATACTACAATTGATACGCAGATAAAGATTACTATGGTTAGATATTCGCTCATTTAACAAAACATATAACACTATGAGTTTACATGCTTTCCTAACTTTTTACCACCTAAAATATGCACGTGAAAGTGTGGCACAACCTGCTCTCCATTTTCACCGTAGTTAGTGACTAATCTATATCCTGTTTTTTCTAAATTATATTTATGTGCTATTTCTCTGACAATTTTGAAAAAACTTACTATCTCCTCTTCAGAAGCTTTTAGAATAAAATCATCGTATGAAATATATTGATTTTTTGGTATAACTAAAATGTGAACTGGTGCGTCAGGGTGCTTATCACGAAAAGCTAGTACATTTTCATTTTCATGTACCTTCTCACAAGGTAACTCACCTCTTAATATTTGAGCAAAGATGTTATTGCTATCATAAACTTCATTGCTCATATTTTAAGAGCGACCTTTTCCTCTTCCTTTATTTCTTTCTACATCAGGCGTAGATAGTGGTTTTATTACTTCACCAGAGGCATCTTCAAAATTCAAAAAAGTACTTCCCAATCCTTCTACTTGCTTTTTGATATCTTGTTCTGATAACTGCATATTTTTTATAGGAGAAATAGCTTCTTTACTTTTACCAAAAGGAAACTCGTTAGGATTAGTAATGTTAAAAGATTTTACTAATTCATCTGTACTTGTAACATTTTCTGAAGACTGCCCTGGTGACTTTCCAGTTTGTGCTGACCTTAGAGTTTCTGATGGTTTGTTCTGGTTATCACATTCTCGATACAATTTTTCTGCAATACCATACAGCAATTTTAAGTCTGTGTGAACTTTAAATTCTCCACCAGTGATTTCTGCAAACTTCTTGAGGTCGCCTTCAACTTTATTAGCAATTCCTTTAAGAACAAGTTCTTTTATTTCTTTCTTGCTCTTGCCTTTATTATCAGGATTAGTTTTAATAGTGTTAGCTATTTCCTCAACGTTAATTTCAATTACAATTTTGTTTTCTTCTCTAAAAATAGTTACATTCGGTAAACCTACTTTTATTTTACCCAATTGTTCATCGTTCAAATAAGGTATATCTCCCGTCAGAGTCCTTGACACTAAAAAAGCCACCTTTCCTGTCCCTTTCTTTTGCTCTGTTATTTCTACACCAAGATTCTCACTAGCTTGTGTGGTTTTTATGGGTGGATCATATTTTTCAAGCTCGCTGCCAACAACATAGCGCCCGCCATTTTTTATGTCGTGCCACATTTCGCCCCGAGACTTAAACCAGTTTTTTGGCTGTATAGGATATATTATACCTCCAAATAGAGCTTTTGCACCTCTACCCAGAAAACTTCCTACTCCCGAAGCTGCACTACCAACTTTAGCTAGTATAAAAGTAGATTCTTCATTTTGGTCGTTTTTTGGCATACACACCTCCAAGGTACTTTCTACAACTAAATACATTTTAATTATAGACGAAAAAATTTAAACTTCTATATCCATTATAAGATAGAATTATAGAGATTACAACCATTATTTGTACATTATCTAAAACATGTAATATTTTCGCTACTTTTATTGTTCAATTTATTATAAAGAATACTCTATTATGTTTAAATGGAACACAAATAATATCATTGATGCAACTGGCGGAAGAGACGTAAATGGTTGTAATTGGACACATAGCTCAAATATTTCAACGGACACAAGAAGTATAAAGAAAGGTGATTTATTTATCGCACTCAAGGGAAAGAATTTTGATGGCCATAATTTTTTGCATGAAGCGTTTTTAAAAGGGGCTGCCGCTGCAATAGTAAGTGAGGGTAAATATAAAAATTTCCCTCTCATTATTGTACAAGATACCCTGAAAGCTTTGCACGATATGGCATCATACTATATTAGAAATATTCTTGTTGATGCTAAAGTTATTGCAATTACAGGCAGTGTCGGGAAAACTACTACAAAGGATATGTTGCACACTGTTTTATCGCAATATGGAGTGTCCCATGCAAACGAAGGTAACTTAAATAACAATATAGGATTGCCTTTGACAATTCTAAAAGCTCCAAAAAACTGCCAGTACTTAATCCTTGAAATGGGAATGAATAAAGTTGGTGAAATAAAAGAATTATCAAAGATTAGTAATCCGAATATTGCAGTTATTACCAACATCGAACCTGCACATACTGAAAATTTTTCATCACTATTTGACGTTGCACAAGCGAAGTTAGAAATTCTGTATGGTACGAAAAATAACGGTACTTTGGTCTTGAACAGAGATAATAAATATTATGATTATCTCTCATCACGCGCTAATAGAAATGTAATAAGCTTCGGTGAAGATAAAAATGCTGAAGTTTGCTTACTAGACATAATAAGAAACGATGACGGGTTAAATTTAAAAATAAGACTAAATAATAATCAAACTATAAACTGTAATTTACGTGTGCAAGGTGAGCATTTTGCTTATTCGCTACTTGCTGTTGCAGTAGTTGTGCAAAGCCTCAGACTTGATTTATCAAAATTACCACTTGCACTTAAGAATTTTAGTGTAACGAAAGGTAGAGGCAATATTCATAAGGTCAAATACAATAGAAAATATATACATTTAATTGATGACTCCTATAACGCCAGCCCTACTTCGATGAAAACTGCAATAAAAACTTTGAGTACATATTCTAATCAGAGAAAAGTAGCTTTGCTTGGCGATATGTTGGAACTTGGTGATAAAAGCATAGAATTTCATACAGATTTGGTTAAGATTGTCACAGAAAATAATATAGATAAAATTTATACAGCTGGTAAATTTATGTTAAAATTGCATGAGCTTTTGCCAGATAATATAAGAGGCACGCATTTTAATGATTCTAATCAATTGAAAAGTGATTTAGCTAACATTATTCAGAATAATGACGCAATTCTAGTTAAAGGCTCACGAGGAATGAAAATGGATCTTATTGTACGGGAATTCATAATAGAATATTAAGCAAAATCATTGTATTAATTTACAGTAACAAATTATTAGGAACCTTAATCGTGACAAAACGTGTAATTATTTTTGGTGGAACGGGGTTTATAGGGAAACACATCGTAAGACGCTTGGCAGCAGAAGGATATTTAATAAAGATATTCACTCGTAATCAGGAAAAAGCGGCTTGTTTAAAATTGTGTGGCAATTTGGGACAAATATCAATATTTAAAGGCGATTTTTTTGATGAAAAATCAGTTCTAGAGGGTATGGAAGAATGTGATGTAGCCATAAACTTAGTGGGAATATTATATGAAGCAAAAAAGCACGATTTTTACGCTGTTCACGTTAAAATAGCTGAAAGGATAGCAAAAGCTGCAAAAATGAAAAATGTACCTATGATGATACATTTTTCCGCTATGGGAATAGAAAATAGCAAGTTGTCAAAATATGCCAAAAGTAAATTGGAAGGTGAAAAAGCTGTAACTTCAGCATTTCAAGAAGCAATAATAATTAGGCCAAACCTTGTATTTGGTAAAGAAGATAACTTCTTTAATAAATTTGCAAGATTAGCAACTATTCTTCCTTGTTTACCACTAATTGGCAATGGAACGACTAAATTTCAGCCAATATGTGTAATAGACTTAGCTGAAGTGGTATATCGTATTATCAGTTTTAATAAGCAAGACAAGAAAATTTATAACATGGGTGGACCAAAGGTTTACTCTTTCAAAAGCTTATTGAAGTTTATTCTGAATGTTACTAACAGAAAGTGTTTGTTGATCAATGTATCTTTTCCAATGGCAAAGTTAATAGCTTTCTTTCTAGAAAGTAAAATTATTTCTATGCTGCTAAAACCAATAACCAGAGATACGAACCCTGTGCTTACTCAAGATCAGGTGAAAGTTATGATGAATAGCTCAATCGAAAAGTCAGCTGACCTTGAAATAATGAAGGTTCGACCATTAGCAATTGAAAATGTGGTGCCAGAATACTTGAAGATTTATAGAAAGTATTGATAGAAGAGTGTGCCCGGTAGGATTCGAACCTACAACCCCCAGCTTAGAAGGCTGGTGCTCTATCCAGCTGAGCTACGGGCACACAACATATATAAAATGCTTCTTAGTACAAGTGAAGTCAAGTATTTTGTGTGAATATGATGTTTATCTTACAACACCTTGTCATTGCAGTTGTGTGTCACGCGCTGCCGAAATTGGATGCGAGAAGTTTAATACTCATAGGGATCATCTTTCAAGCATATATTGAAATATTTCATTAGCTATAGCAACATCTTGGCGCGGGGCTTTGCCGTGTTCTATAAACACAGAGATTGCGTAGCGCGGGTTATGGTAAGGACCATAAGCGATAAATAACTTATGACTTTCACCCTTAGAGTTTATCTCTGGTGTACCGGTTTTGCCGGCAATTTGTATGCCGCTTAGCCCTTTTCTATAGTTAGAATTCACCACGTCAAACATAGCTTTTCGAATTATGCTAAAATGCTCATGGTCTACATCAATGTCAGGGAAATTTTGCACTGTATTACTCATTTCAATGTGGGAAATTACCTCTTTTCCTGTTGCAATCCTTGCTGCAAGAACTGCAAGCTGCAGTGGTGTTGTAAGCAAATACCCTTGTCCTATAACTAAGTTGATAGTGTCACCTAAATACCACTCTGAATACAGCTTTCGTGTACGCCAATCTCTATCGGGCAACAATCCTGGAGCTTCTTCCTTAAACGTTCCAATCAGCGACCCACTGCCAATACCAAATTTTCTGGCCATTTCCACCAGAGAGTCTGCACTTATTTTTTTCCCTATATTATAAAAGTAAGTGTTGCATGATAATGCCATTGCCTCATTTAAAGATACATACCCATGGACTTTGCTTTTCAGACAACGAAATTTCCGCTCACCTATTTTCATATAGCCCTTGCACGAAAATTTCTCTTCTGGTGTTATTATCCCGTCTTTTAAACCCGCAAGCGCAACTATTACTTTAAATATTGAACCAGGTGGAATTTGATATGATAACGCACGATTCACAAGCGGTAATGAAGGAGCATTCAAATTTTCCCAAGTCTCATTTGATAGTCTGCTTGCAAAAAGATTATTATCGTAAGAAGGTGAATTATATAATGCTAAAATTTCTCCATTATTTACATCAATTACCACTGCGGAGCCCTGGTGATCTTTAAATACCTCTGCGATTTTCTCTTGCAGATTAATATCAATTGTTAGCTGTACATCTTGTCCATCTTGTTGTGGTATGCTTGATAATTCTTTTATGACGCGTTTTTTAGAATTTATTTCCTGCTCAGATTTTCCTGACTTGCCTTTCAATATATGATCATATGTATATTCAATACCGCTGATTCCTACTTCGTTTATGCCTTGCTGTCTTTTTGTATATCCGATTACATGGGAACATATTGAACCAAACGGGTAATAACGTTTATAAAGAGCAGTTACTTTTGTTTCTGACGATCTTGCTATTTTAGACTCGACTTCTGATAATGTTTGCAAATCGATCTCCTCACCAGAAGTTTTTTGCCCATCAAACAGAACAACATACGAAATTTTGTTTACCGCAAGTTCAGTGCTATTCCTATCTAAAATTTTG
Source organism: Wolbachia endosymbiont of Drosophila tsacasi (assembly GCF_028982115.1). Taxonomy (NCBI): domain Bacteria; kingdom Pseudomonadati; phylum Pseudomonadota; class Alphaproteobacteria; order Rickettsiales; family Anaplasmataceae; genus Wolbachia; species Wolbachia endosymbiont of Drosophila tsacasi. The sequence continues at coordinate 14,888 of NZ_JAPQLJ010000026.1, forward strand.
CCCCGCTGAGGCATAATAGTAGCGACTCTTATTCTATTACTATTAGATAGTGCTTCGTACTTTTGTCTGTTTCGTATTTGTAAATTATATAACCTATAGCTAAAAATAGCGGAAATGGTAAGCTGAATACCACCTAATATGAATGCTCTGCGGTTAAAGACTTTGTTTTTTGTCCACATAACATTCCTTCAAAACGCACTTTTTTCCCCTCTTTTATTGTTACACTTCTGGCTTTTACCGTATTACAAACCCTTTTTTCCCACTCACTTAAGGTAACAAACTTGTAACCCGATTTTTTTAGTACTTTAATAATGTGAGGTAAAGCTTCAATTGTGTTTGATCTGTTATTGTGATCATGAAACAGCACAACTGCTCCATTGTGTACATTACTTAAAACTCTTTCAACTAAAATTTCTGGCTTATCACCTTGCCAATCTAGCGAATCAACTGTCCATAATATCGAATATATGTCCAATTTATTAGTATTTTCAATCAGATTATCGTCATGACATCCATATGGCGGGCGAAACCATTTTACATCTTGTTTTATTGCATTTTTAATTGCTGTATTTGTCTTTTCCAATTCTTGCAATTGTTTCTCACTTGAAAGTGATGTCAACTTCCTATGCGACCAAGAGTGATTGCCTAACTCATGACCTGCTTCATGGATTTTCTTTACTATCTCATATGTTTTTTTATTTATACGTTCACCAAGCACAAAAAACGTTGCTTTTGCTTCATAGCTTTCTAGAACATTAATAATATCGTTTACTCTATTGTTGGAAGGCCCATCATCAAACGTAAGCGCAACAAACTTATCGTCGTTATTCAACGATTTTTTTATATTACTTAAATTTCTATATGATAGATCCAGATTACAACTAAGCCCACAGTATGGTAAATTAAAATTACAATCACCACAGAAAACCGCGCTTGAGTATAGCAAAAGAAAAGTTATTATCCTTATAAACATTTTGTAATCAGCAAAGCGATAGGATACTATGCACTTTTTTGCTAAGTTAAGCCATCTTTAATTGCTGTAGCCTTTGCTTCATCACTTCTTTAATATATTATATTAACAATTTATATAATATATTATGATTGCAAATATAAATACCGTTGCGCTTCAGGGAATTAGCACAGTAAATGTCAATGCACAAATTCATATGGCAAATGGTATTCCAGCTTTTAATATTGTTGGATTGCCGGATAAAACTGTTGCGGAATCCAAAGAACGCATCAGAGCAGCATTAAATTCAATCAATCTACTACTACCTCCAAAAAGAATTACAGTTAATCTCTCCCCTGCGGATTTACTGAAAGAAGGTAGTCATTATGACTTGGCTATTGCTATTGGACTACTTGTTGTAATGAATGTGATACCAGTTGAAAAAGTTCAGTCTTATATAATCATGGGTGAACTGGCTCTTGATGGCAGAGTTATTCCAGTTTCAGGTGTGCTGCCAACAGCAATTAATGCAAAAAAGGACAATAAAGGAGTAATTTGCCCGAGAGGAAATGGTGTAGAAGCTGTATGGGTGAAGAATGTTTCAATTCTGGCTATAGAGAAATTAACTGATATTATCAGACACTTTAAGGGTGAGCAATTAATTCAGCTAGTAATTTTTAATTATAGTGATGCACCCAAAGAAAAAAGATTGGTTCCCGATATGAAGGATATCAAAGGCCAAGTTATTGCAAAAAGAGCAGCTGAAATTGCAGCAGCAGGTGGGCATAATGTGCTTCTTGTTGGCCCTCCTGGTACTGGAAAATCAATGCTTGCTAAGCGCTTTATAGGATTGCTGCCTGATTTGACCGAACAGGAGATGATTGATGTTAATATTATTTCCAGCATAACAAAAACTGGTAATGAAATATTCAAAGTAACTCGTCCCTTTCGTGAACCTCATCATTCATGCTCTATGCCAGCAATGATAGGGGGAGGAAAGAATGCAAAACCTGGAGAAATTACCATGGCTCATAACGGCGTGTTATTCCTTGATGAGTTGCCAGAATTTCCAAGACTTGTGCTTGATTCTCTGCGCCAACCACTTGGAGATAGAAAAGTTACCGTTGCAAGGGCAAATGCTCACATAACCTACCCTGCAAAATTTCAACTGATTGCTGCAATGAACCCTTGCAGGTGCGGTTATTTAGGTGATGCAAGTAGATCGTGCAACAAAGCTCCAAAGTGTGGCACAGATTACAAAAACAAAATATCAGGCCCATTGCTTGATAGAATAGACATATGCATTGAAATGCCAAACGTTAGCATACTCTCTCCTGAAATCTCTGTGGAGGGAGAAAGTACCGAGATTATAAGAGGAAGAGTGATAGTAGCGAGAAAAATTCAAACTGAGCGTTATAGTAAATTGAATGTTCGTTGTAACGCAGAAGTAAGCGGTGAAGCATTTAATAGATTCACTAAGCCAGATCAGGCAGGGTTAGAATTGCTAAAATACGTACTGAAAGAAAATTATATTTCCAATCGAGGCTACACACGCGTATTAAAAGTTGCAAGAACCATTGCAGATCTTGCAAAAAGTGAAGAAGTAAAAAGAGCACACATTGCTGAAGCGCTGAATTACAGAATCAGATTATACTAATAAATTAAATTACTTGACAGGCAGCTTTTTTTTACTATATATTATTCTTAATGAAATTTTAGAATTCTATTTAGGGAGTAGAGTTATGACATTAACGAATTATAAATATAAAGATGGGGATGGTGTTCTTCATGCTATTTTAGAGGGGTATAAACAACCTGGTAATGAACACTGGGGAGTTACAGGTGCTGCTGGTGGGTTTGGTCAGTACATTAAGAATAATAAGTTAAGAACAGCATTATTTCCGCTTGCAGTTGCAAGTGTTGTCTTTACAGCAATGCATATGAAAGCAGGCTTTGTTAGTGCAGCAGAAGCTTCTGGGTTTCTTGCTAAGACTGCCAGTTACTTTGTTGGGACAAATCAAGCAATAGCTGCTTCATTACCTGGATTTATTGGAACAGGTGTTGCTGGTCAGATAGTTGCGGGTGCCATAATGGCAATTGCTGCAATTGCTGTTCTTTATGGAACATATCAAGTTGCCTTAAAATTAAAAGATGTTGCGGTTGAAGCATGGGAAGGAAAAGAAAAAACTGTATAATAACTTCAACAAAACAAAAAGGGATAGGTCTCTGTCCCTTTTATAAACATTTCCTACTTTTTGCATCGGTTAAGTGATGTCATTTAAGAATCTAGTTATTATAATTAACGGCACTTATTAGTATAAATGTTAAGAATAAGTAAACCACGTTTACTGTTTACGCCTATAGAAGTGAAAAGTATTTGCATATTATTAAAAAAGCGGTAACTTATTATCAAGTGAATTCGCTAAATTTGAGTAATTTAAATGTCTATTGATCTTAATCTGCCGGAGTTACCTATATTACACCCAAGGATTACCGTTGTGGGAGTGGGTGGTGCTGGTGGAAATGCTGTGAATAACATGATCCAATCTAATTTGCAAGGAGTGAATTTTGTTGTTGCAAATACCGACGCTCAAGCACTAGAAAAGTCGTTATGTGATAAAAAAATTCAGCTTGGCATTAATTTAACTAAGGGTCTTGGTGCTGGTGCTTTGCCTGATGTTGGCAAAGGTGCAGCAGAAGAATCAATCGATGAAATTATGGAGCATATAAAAGATAGTCATATGCTTTTCATTACAGCAGGAATGGGCGGTGGTACTGGAACCGGTGCAGCACCGGTAATTGCAAAAGCAGCCAGAGAAGCAAGAGCTGCAGTTAAGGATAGAGCGCCAAAAGAAAAAAAGATATTGACTGTTGGAGTTGTAACTAAACCGTTCGGTTTTGAAGGTGTGCGCCGCATGCGCATTGCAGAGCTTGGACTTGAAGAACTGCAAAAATACGTGGATACACTTATTGTCATTCCAAATCAGAATTTATTTAGAATTGCAAATGAAAAAACTACATTTTCTGATGCATTTAAACTTGCTGATAATGTTCTGCATATTGGCATCAGAGGAGTAACTGACTTGATGGTCATGCCAGGGCTTATTAATCTTGACTTTGCTGATATAGAAACAGTAATGAGCGAGATGGGCAAAGCGATGATCGGTACCGGAGAAGCAGAAGGAGAAGATAGAGCAATTAGTGCTGCGGAAGCTGCAATATCCAATCCATTGCTTGACAATGTATCAATGAAAGGTGCGCAGGGAATATTAATTAACATTACTGGTGGCGGAGATATGACTCTGTTTGAAGTTGATGCTGCAGCCAATAGAGTGCGTGAAGAAGTAGATGAAAATGCAAATATAATATTTGGTGCTACTTTTGATCAAGCGATGGAGGGAAGAGTTAGAGTTTCTGTTCTTGCAACTGGCATTGATGGTCGCAATAATAAATCAGAAATTTCACCTATAAGTCAGAGCGAAGACTCAGAGAAAGAGAAATTTAAGTGGCCCTATAGTCACAGTGAAAGTACGCAAGACAAAACACTGGAAACAAAACCAACTGAACAGGTAAGCGAAGGAGCTAAGTGGGGCAGCAATATCTATGATATACCAGCTTATTTAAGAAGAAAAAAATAATGCAACTTTGGCTACTCAAGTCAGAGCCAAGTGGATATTCATGGCAAAAAATGGAAAAGGAGCAGGTAGTTGAGTGGGATGGCGTGCGCAATTATCAAGCTCAAAATTACATGAAAATTATGAAAGTAAGCGATCTTGCGTTTTTTTATCATACAGGTAAAGAGAAAGCAATACTTGGAATCGTTGAAGTATTTAAAGAGTATTATCATGTTAATGATCCCAAGTTCGGATTAGTGAATGTAAAGTTTTTGAAACCTTTAAATAACCAAGTAACGTTAAATAATATAAAACAAAACCCACTTTTGAAAAATATGGTTATATTAAAACAACCACGTTTATCAATTGCCCCAGTTTCAGAAATTGAATGTAATGAAATAATAAGCATGAGTGATGTGTAATACCCTGTCATCCCAGTGCTTGACACTGGAATCTATAGTTCTCCTTTTATGGTCATGCACACAACTGTACAAATGTTGCGATTTGAAAGTAGTCTCTGCTAGGAAGGATAATAAAAACTGGATTCCAGTGTCAGCTACTTGCATGACACCCTTACTGGTGCGTTACTCATGTTAGAAGTAAATGTTCTTGATGAGAGATGGCGCAGCATTACAGATGATCCAGAGGGTTTTGTATTAAATATTATAAACACTTCTCTAAAAGAATTAAAAATAGACCACTATAAACCAAATATATCAATAGCTCTGGCTGATGATGACTTGCTACATCAACTTAATTTAAAATTTGGAGAAATGGATAAGCCAACTAACGTACTATCATTTCCGTGTGAACAATTGTCTAATGAGTGCGATTTAGGAGACATAGCAATTTCAATAGACACAATAAAAAGAGAATCGCATGAGTATTGTATACCCATTCTTGCTCACATTGCACATATGTTAGTGCATGGATTACTGCATTTACTTGGTTATGATCACCAAAAAAAAGATGAAGAAATTATAATGCAAAATCTAGAAAAAGAGATTTTAGCTTCGCTTGGCTACAATATGTGCGCGATTTAAAAGGAATTTAATAAAAATATAGTAGATGATAATAAAATATGTTATCTACAAAGGATTTTAGCTATAAACAATAAAAGGTAAGTGATATGGTTCAGTTTTCTTTGCCAAAGAATTCTAAAATTAATCAAAAGGGCAAAATTTATCCTATTCCTGCTAGAGCAAAAAACATCAGAAGATTTCAAATTTACCGTTGGTCTGCTGATGACGAGAAAAATCCTAGAATAGACATATTTTTTATTGATATGGATAGTTGTGGCCCTATGGTACTTGATGCATTAATAAAAATAAAGGATGAAATAGATTCGACTTTAACTTTCAGACGTTCTTGTAGAGAAGGCATATGTGGATCTTGTGCCATGAATATTGATGGAACCAATACTCTTGCATGTACTAGATCTATACACGATATAAAAGGTGACGTAAAAATATATCCATTACCTCACATGTATGTGATAAAGGACCTAGTCTCGGACTTGAGCCAATTTTATGAGCAATACAAATCAATTAAACCTTGGTTACAAGCAGATAAGCCTGCCCTACCAAATAAAGAATACTCTCAATCTCCTGAAGATAGAAAAAAATTAGATGGCTTGTCCGACTGTATATTATGTGCTTGCTGTTCGACTGGTTGCCCAAGCTACTGGTGGAATAGTGATAAATTTTTAGGACCAGCAATACTATTACAAGCCTACAGATGGATTGCTGACAGCCGTGATAATAAGACAGGTGAAAGACTTGATGTTTTAAACGACCCATTCAAGTTGTATCGTTGTCATACAATCATGAATTGCACAAAAACTTGTCCTAAAGGACTTAATCCAGCAAGAGCAATAGCGAAAGTAAAACAGCTCATGGTAGAGAAAGAAGGAGTTTAAGTATCATCTTTTGCATTCTTCGTAAGAGAACAGCAAACCTTCTGAAGCGTAGGGTATTGTTAATACCCTGAACGCTTTTCCATTCGTGAAATGGATCGTATCATCATACGATGCAAATAATTTTTTGAATAACTCATGTCTTTGGTTACTGATAGTTTGAAAATCCTCTTTTTCTAAAAGCTTTTTAGATTCGAAGAGGTAAAGCATAACTTCATGATAAGTTGGATAAGATACCAAAAATTTTGGGTCAAATTGAAAGGTTTTTATGAAAGCATTATTATAAAATTTTAGCTTTTGATTCTTACTATATATTACTATGGCAACCGGTAACCTCTCAAGCAAATTTTTCTGTGTAGCTAAATAACTGTTTAATTCAGTATATAATTTCTCTGCATCACTAACATCTTTCCCATACATTACTATGCTACCAGAACCTTGTATTGGAATTTTAACAAAATCGAAAACCTTAGGTTCGTTCTTGTAAGTTACGACATGCCTTCCTGGTTTTGTGCTATGAGCGCTACTGGTAATAGCAAATTTCTTAGAGCCATCTACATATTTATCATAAAACAAATTATAAAATTCTACCTTTCTATTCTTGTTATATTTTAGTATTGGAAATGGTAAAGAGTTGAAAACATTTTTATAGCTCTCCACTTCTTGTGTAAGCTTACTATTTTCTAGCTCAAGTCCGTGAGCTTTTATTTTACAGTCTGAAACATTCCTTATCCATAACAGCACACCAATCACATTGTTGGAATCATCTATTATGCTTCTACCATAACATATGCAATAAACCTCACTGTCTTTTGACTTTAAATCTAGAGTAAAAGATTTATTTATTTCCTTTGCCTCAGCAAAATTTTTAATTAAACTTTCTGATTGCTCAAAAAAATTTACAAACTCATTAAATGAGTAAAAAACAGTATTAAGCAAAATTAGTAAGTTGGGAGAGAACTTTTCTATACGCTTTTTTGCATCCCAAATATAAAACCCATCATTCACAGTATCAATTAAATTATTTATGATAACATTTTGATGTTGTAAGTTCTTAATCTTATTACTAATTTTTAATTTAGAATAAGAGAGAAAGAATAATATTAGAATCAATATTAAAACCACTTTATACAAAAAAAACATAGCACTTCTAAAACAGATGTAAAAACTTGTAACCGCTCAGAATTATGCTGAAGAGTTATATAAGTAAAGATTGCCTAACATCTGAAAGCCCAATCTCTTATAAAGGTTTACAGAAGGTTTCATACAATGTGCTACTATATATTTGCATTCAAGCTGTTTAGCTATCTTTATTCTTTCTAAAACCATTTGGGTACCTATTCCACGATTCCTGTAAATTGGTAAAACTCCATCACTATAAAAACCAGCTACATTGTCTTGAACATAAAGACCGCATGTCCCAATAATTTCACTATTTAGTGTTACAAGAAAAAATCTTAATCTTGAGTTTTTATCATCATAATTTGATAATCCGCGAAAAAATGTGCTGACAATTCCAACGCCATGATAAAAAATTTTAGAAGTGTGTAAATCTAACTGTTCTAAGAGGTCGCTACCATTTACAGCATTTAACCTCAAGTTTGGAATAACATCAGCAGGTAAAAAGTAATTTTGCATATTAAGTAGAGCTTTTTTTGGTGTGCTAACGTGTTTTATTTCACACTTTTCTAAAACATCTCTTATTTTCATATGTGAATTTATTACCCATGTTGCTTCTATATCTCTTGTTCTGAGATAATCTAGAGTTTTTTGTATAGAAAGCTCGGTACATTGATCTCCACAGAACACAAAATTAAATAATGACTCCCTAGTACCATTTATTGTAAATGTAACGTTATCAAATTCATCGTGTACTTCCCACTCAGATAAATTCGCTGTGTACAGTATATAATCCTTTAAATTTTGAACAATTAAGCTTGAATAATAAATTTTTTTATCCTGCATACATCAACAATAAACAATAAAAGGCTCCTATAAGAACACAGGCTAAAATTGCAGCTATAATGTCATCTAGCATAACACCGAAAGGACCTTTGGTATTTTTATCGATCAAATTTATAGGCCACGTTTTTATTATATCAAAAAACCTAAAAGAAAAAAAGCACAACAACAATGAAGAGCAATTCATTTTCTGGCTTAACAATATCGAAACTAAAAGTATTGTCAGCAATTGACCAACTACTTCGTCAAATACTACCTCTTTTGGATCACATGAAGTCTTGTAGTGTTTTATATAATTGCCTATAGACCATAATCCAATCAAGAATAATAAAAAAATAATTGCTGCACCTAAAATTCTGTTACTCAGTATTACAGGAACAATTGGATAAGAAGCTAAGCTGCCTACAGTACCTGGCATTTTTTTTGCTGTGCCAGACAGCCACCATGTTGATATCAATTTATATAAAAATTTCACAATACACCAAAGTACAAAACTAATTTACAAGAACAGAAATAGTATCCTCTATAGAGGCGCTTTCATACAATAATCTATAGACCGCTTCACATATAGGCATTTTAGCTCCTAACTTTTGTGTTAAATCAAAAGTAGACTTAACAGTACTGACACCTTCGATTAGCAACTTGCCTCCAATTAGGATTTGTTGAATATCATACTCCTCATGACTACTACCTAAATTGAATCCAAAAGATAGGTTTCTTGAATTTAAGGATGTGCATGTCATGACTAAATCACCTAAACATGAAGGCCCGAGCAAAGTATCTATATTGATATTGTTGTTACCAATTTTTGCTAAGTACAAAGTTTTAATTTCATTCATACTTTTTGTAATCAACGCTGCATGAGCATTAAACCCGAGTTTTCTACCAAAAATAATTCCACATGCTATAGCAAAAACATTTTTTAATGCTGCACAAATCTGTACTCCTATAATGTCGTTACTAAACTCCAACTTAACATTTTTTTGTTGCAGCTCTGATACTAGCTTTGAACCTAATGTGTTATTTTGGCACGCAAGAACCATTGAATAGGGCAATTTTTTTGCAACTTCTATAGCAAAACTAGGGCCTGAAAAAATAGCAATAGGATTGTTAGGTAAAACTTCATTTACTATTTCACTAGGTAATTTTAATGTAGACTTTTCTATTCCCTTACAAGCTAAAATTATTGCTACATCTTTTTTCAGATTACAATTATGCAATTGCTGACATACCTCCCTCAGAGATTGAGTGGGAACAGCTAGGATTGTTACTGAAACATTAACTGCGTCTTCAATAGCCAATTTTACTGACACATTATCAGAAATTCGACAACCGGGTAGCTTGTCACTTTCTCTTTTCCCGTTGATTGATTCAAATGTATTTTCATTGCGAGTCCACAAAACCACATCTTTCTTACTACTGAGTGAAATTGCGATTGCTGTACCCCATGCACCAGCACCTAAAATTGATATTGCCACACAATATTCCTGAAAGTATTACTTATACTTTAAAACAGTAGGATAAGTAAATTAAAAATATAACACAGACATATAGAATAGTTAAATATTTATTAACCGAAGTATTCTTTTAATAATAGTAACTTTAATTCAATATTTACTAAAAATATTATTATTACCATGGTATATCTATTATATTTTAGATCTGTTTATATAACTTTGGAACAATATATTTACTATTAATTAATAAGTGTAATTTTGATCATTTGTTAATAAAAATTTGATTTATTACTTTCCTTAGTTATATATATTACTAAAATTATAAATTATTCATGGAGTGTAAAATATGCGTATATTATTAATTGAAGATGACCAAGTAAGTGCAAAGACTGTGGTTAATGCCTTAACTTCTGATGGACACTTCTGTGACGTTGTTACTTCTGCACAAGATTATAACAATAATATGGTTTCCTCAAACGGAGATTACTATGACCTAGTTATTTTAGATATACACTTGCCTGGTAATATTGACGGATATGATATATTGCTAAGACTAAGAAGTGCAAAAATCAAAGTTCCTGTCTTAATACTTTCATGTATATCCGCTGTCAATCACAAAGCTAAAGGGCTTGGATATGGTGCCGATGATTACTTAACCAAGCCATTTCATAAAAGCGAGTTATTAGCTCGAATTAAGGCCATAGTGCGTCGTACTAAAGGCCATCCTGAATCGGTGATAAAGATTGGTAATATAAATATTAATTTTGATCACAGGATTGTTGAGGTGAAAGGTAAAACGGTTCGCCTTACTAATAAAGAGTATTCTATGATAGAATTGCTAGCATTGCGTAAAGGAACAGTACTAACAAAAGAAATGTTCTTAAATCATCTTTACAATGGCTTGGATGAACCTTCAGATAACAAGATAGTTGATGTTTTTATGTGCAAATTACGTAAGAAACTTGAAAGTGCAAATGATGGAAAAAGCCACATAGAAACCGTTTGGGGCAGAGGGTATGTTCTGAAAGAGTATATTGATGATGAAGAATATTCTAACGTTAATGTAGGCGAAAGTAGTGATGGCTATCAAGCAGAACAAGTGAAGGACAACGCATGAAATGCCTACACTTAAATATAGCATGGCTTATATCGCACGTATCATGTGACGCCTAGGTAAAATATAAGCCGAGTTCTGTTTATGTAGCTATTTATCTGGAGTAAATGTTACCATTTACCTCATGCGATTTACCCGAGTAGATATGAGAAAAACATAAAATCTACTTCTATTTAATCTTGCTCCTAGTGTTGGTTACTTGACTACCAATGTTGCCATTACCATGGTGTGCTCTTACCACACCTTTTCACCCTTACCTAAAATATTTTAGGCGGTAATTTTCTGTAGCCCTATAACTGGAGTTACCTCCGGCGGGCGTTACCCGTCACTATTTTTCCTTGGAGCCCGGACTTTCCTCTGCTATGTTTATCACACAACAGCAGCTACTTATTTCACCCAGGAATTATACTTTAACATGAAAATCACAAAAGCAAAAGACAATTTCCTAACAGTTTACATATTAAAAACATTCAGACAAATAGCTAAAGGTGATATTCCGGCACATCATCGCTATCCCAAGATAAGCTTCTTTCACTCTTAGACTCCGCTTCAGTCAGTCAAGAGCTTGGTCCACTGCTCGAAGACGATGAGCTACTTCTTGCTCGACTACTACTTTCTACTGATATACTGTTTAGCATTGTTTCAGATTGATACGTAGTCTGTATAGATATGTTGTTATCACTGCTTGTTCTGCTATGGGTGAAAAAAAATTTCTTCATTGCTGCTATTTGAATGCGATTCCAAATCAGCTAATTCTAACACATGAGCAGTATTATAATAACCGTGATATTTCTTAATACATTTATATGCTATAAATCCTATAATTCCAGCAATACCTATTGTTCCAACCAAAGATCCTCCTATCATTCCTGCCCTATTAGACCCTATAGCAAGTTGAGTAGGCTGTGGTGAAGAAGTAGTTTGAGGAAGTAAAGCAGTAGTAAATATAGGAGTTGTTGACTCTCTTGTTCTAGTACTTGGTATAATAAATACTGTTTGTGTAGTTTTCTCTGAGCTTGTCGTTGGCACAGTTGGTTCCACTGTTACTGTGCTTGTTTGAGCCGTTGAAGGTTTACTCGTTGTAGAAGTTGACGCAACAGTTGCTGCTGTAGGTTTTACAGTACTTGTTTCAGTTTCCGAAGGCACACTGGTTGAAGTTGTAGCAACCGTGGTCGCTTGTGAAGTAGTAGTTGTCTTTACTACTGTTGTTGGCTTCACTGTTACTGTACTTGTTTGAGTCGTTGAAGGTTTACTCATTGTAGTAGGTGCAGCGGTAGTTGATGCTTCTGTTGTTAATTTGGTAGTCTTCACAGTGTCGGTTTCTGCTGTACTAGCAATTGCAGCAGTCGACGCTTGCTTAGAAGTCACAACTGTTTCTGTAATAGTTACAGGAGCCACGGTACTACTAGAAATGATATCAGGTGTTAATCGACCGTTAATGATGTTAACAAAATCGCTGAGAGTTTTGATGCTACTTGCCGGTATTATTGTTACCTTAGAAGGTTTTTCAAATCTTTGATGATTGAAAATTGCAACGTTTTCTTCACTTATTGCAGTTACAATAAAACTGTCTTGACCATTGTCTTTAACGTACAATTGCTCTATAGAATCTGCAAATTCGCAAACAGTAAAGTTCGATTTTGATCCATTCTTAACAAGACTTGTTAAATGTAACGTTTGTTTATTAGGCAACCGGTCTTCTGCAAGAAAAGCAACTAGATCACCACCTTCAACATACTGTAGAAAATTTATTTTGCCTGGATTAGAAGTAATAGATGACGCTGTATTTATTTGACAATTTTTCTTACCAAGCAAACATTCATCTTTCTTTTCACTTTTTAGATCCTCAACCACTTTAGCCATATCAAATTTGAAAATATGTGTTTTTCTCACCTCTTGATCCCCAATAATTTTTCTGCTCACTTGCGAATAAAGCATCGTGTTTCCATTTAATGCCAATTGCCCCGGATTATCAAAATTGAACAATTTTCTTTCTGTAACACCTTTTTCTCCATTCAATACCTTAAATTTTCCGCCTTTGTCTGATTTCAAATACCAAGAAACTAAAGTTTGATCCTTTAAGTTATGGGCGATTACAATTGCATCCTCATTATCAACCTTTGCTGCTCTTGGTTGAAAGTAACTATTGCCCACATTTGCAGGACTACCATTATTAATATTCTTTTGTAATTTTCTTTTATCTAAATGTTCAACTGAAGGTACGTTGATTGATTGCTTGATTCCGTAAGTGTGAAAAGATAAACCTTTAACGTATTTTTCTCCTTCTTCGCCAATTCCCTCTTCAGGAAAGATAACTCCAACTTTATCTATTTCAGCTGAATCTTCTATTAATGTGAGAGATAATTGATCTTTGAATTCATTTGCTACGCTGATATTTGTACCACATTCGTATGTTTTTGATTGATATAATGGACTAATAAGTAATTTTACTTTACTGCTCCCATTACCATTATCTTGATAGCTGAGTCCGTAAGCAACTCCATTCCCCTCAATTAATTCTACGTTTGTTGGATTAAAACCTATCGCTTCTTTAACTTCCGGTGTATTTGAGTTGATCCTGAGCAATCTTCTTGATATAGACATAATTTTATTTAAAATATTAATAAAATGCTATTATGATTACCCCTGGTGTTAATATCAATGAAAATTTTAATTAAAATTAAAAAATTAATATAATGTTTTATACTAAAAGATAAATATAAGCTTGAAGAGGGCTAAAGACTTGCTGCAAAATAGTGTAAAAGATGGTAAAGTATGAAAAAGAGAAATAAAAAGTGAGGGAAAATGAGTCTGAATTACCATAAAGTAAGTAAACACCCGAGAAATTTTCGAGATGTAACGGGATTGAAAATAGAAGAATTCGAAAAATCTTGGAAAAAGTCCGTCCAGAGTGGAAAAAGCTTGAAAGACAGAAAAAGCGCCACGGAAGAATTGCTAATTTACCGACACTGGAAGATAAAATGTTGTGCGTAATTTTGTATTATCGGACCTACATAACCCACAGATTTTTAGGCTGCCTTTTCAACTTACATAATGCGAATATTTGCCGACTTTTGAAGAAAATGGAACCACTGTTGGCAAAAAAAATTACTATAAAAAAGGACAGAACCCTAACGCCAGAGAGGATTTTGAAGATACTGGCAGATGTTACAGAGCAGCAGATACAGCAGCCAAAAGAAAGCAGAAAACGGAAGAAAAGTTACTCTGGCAAGAAAAAAGTGCACACAATGAAAACAGAAATTGTGATCGAAGAAAGAGGGCAAATTTTATCGGTTTCAAGATCTCACCGTGGGAGAATTCACGATTTTCGGATAAGAAAACAGGAGAAATTGCTGCCTACAGACAGTATAAAGCATGCCGATTCTGGCTATCAGGGATGGCAAAAATTGCAAAGTAACGTTGTGATACCATACAAAAAATACCGAAAGAAGCCACTAACTGAGGAGCAAAAGGAGCACAACCGAGAGTTGGCATCATTTAGGATGAGGGTCGAAAATAAGATACGAGAATTGAAAATATTCAAGATTTTGTCGCACGTTTACCGTAACTTTCAGAAAAAATATAACATGAGATTTAATATTATTGAAGGTTTGGTGAATTTGAGGCATGGGTTTTAGCCTGCTGCTATTTTAGCCTAATTCACCCTGAAATTAGTATATACCTTTTCGCAGCAGGTCT
>NZ_JAPQLJ010000027.1:0-7149 GCF_028982115.1 Wolbachia endosymbiont of Drosophila tsacasi
TGCAGTTCCTCGTGCAAAGCAAAGTCAGGCTTACTTTTTCTGTGCTTATTCTTTTCCTTACTCAACTGTTTACTTTCGTTAGATTTTGTTTCAAACGTTTTGTAATAGACCTCAATATTTCTATCACATTCTGCTATTTTTTCTTGATAAATATTATATAGTTCAAATTCTTGCTTTAGCGTGAATACATGTTCCTCTCTATAATCGCCAGCTAACGCTTTTGCTATAGTAGACTGATCATTTTTTATTCGTGCATCCCTGAATTGAGCCAATTTCCCAGAATCTCTTTCGCCTTTAATTATAGCCTTGATAATTTTCATACCAGTTACTTCTGTTATATCTCTTATAACTCTATGCAGTTGTATATTCATTTGAATTAATGCCTTCTGCATACGCAGAACATGTGTAGATGCACTTTCAGTGAGGTTCTTACGTTGTCGCACGTAACTACGCAATACACACATCTGGCTATCTGGCCTAAATGACCCTTGGAGTAATCCATAACTATGTAGTTGTTGTAACCACTGACAGTCCTGAACATCTGACTTTCTCCCAGGTACATTTTTTACATGTCGCGCATTTACCAACTTAACTTCAAAACCGTAAGATTCCAGTATTTGAAACAAAGGAATCCAATATACACCAGTTGATTCCATCGCTACGGTTGTAACTTTACACTTTTTTAACCACCTTGCTAAATTATGAAGGTCTTCAGTGAAGCAGCCAAATTTTTGAACACGTTGCTCATCTCTTCTCTCGGGTATACATACATAATGTACAGCCGAACCAACATCTATCCCTGCTGCATCAGGATTCATTACCTCTAATTTACTTTTTGTCATTGTAATTGACCTCCTATAACTTATAATGAAGAAGTATTTAAGCTTGGGACGGTTAGATTATACAATCTTCTAATCGAGGTAGTTGTAATAGACTCCATCAGTGGTTTAACCGTTCCTCCAAAACCATGCTCCCAAACGGGCACTCTAGCACCATTGAGCGTTCCGGTTATAACTGCAAAAATACTTCTTAATAAATTATATTTAAAAATTGTTATAGCACTCGATAAAATAGTTTCTTTCAGGTTTAACAAGATTTTTCCTTGTTCGATGCTCCTATCTAAAATTCAACTATTTCAAGTGGAGAGCTTGTGCTTCTATTTTCAATCCTATGGGAAACTTCCCTTGGGATTTCTATCATATGGTCTTTTACTATAGCATATTCTTTGTCGCCTAAACTAACATATCCAACTCCCGATAGTACTATATGGTATTCATCTCTATAATGATGGAATTGCTTAGAAGTGCAGCTTAATAGATTTATAAAAAGATATTTTATAAGAAAATTTTCGCTCATTAAAATTATACTATAAAATCCCCATGGCTTGATTTCTCTTCTTATCGCTTTTGCTTTCTTAACCTTATTAATAAACAATAGTAGGCTTTTGTTTGGTTGCTTATAAGCTCCACCCAATAAATTTTTATTACTTTCTGTCGTTAAAACTGGTTCTTTTTCTCTAATCACATGCTGAAATGACACCGGTTCTTTGCTAAACTTCTCACTCAATTCTAAAACTGAATTCCAAGTTCCAACATCCAACCAATCGAAATTAGCCTCTACCATTGTAATGTTCTTTGCTTTTTCCATTACCAAGTAATCAATGGATATGCCTTCAATTCCTGCAAAATCTCGTTGTTTTAAACACAGAAATCTCTCTTGCGGTATGAAATGTTTAAAACATAAATTATAAAGACTTGGGGCAGATTTTTTGATCTCATCTATATAGCGTTTTGCTTTGAACACAAATATTCCAGAATTCCAATAATAATCATTACTTAATACGTGCTTAGGTTTCTCTATGAAATCCTTTACTATATGATACTTTTCCTTATGATCATAAACTGCATTTATATAGCCGTATTCAGAATCAAATTTATGAAATTTGACTCCAAAAGTAACTATAGAGTCAGCCTCAGAGGCTATCTAAGACGCTTTTTGAGCGGAAGCGTGAAAATTATTTAAATCACCTATAAAATGGTCTGAGGGCAAGACTAACATTATCTCGTTTTCATTGCAGAGAAGCGCAGCAATTAATATCGCTGCTGCTGTTCCAATTTTCACTGGTTCGAAAATTACTTTATATCCTCGCAGCCATGCAACTCCTTCTTCACTAACGGCTCGTACTGCACATTTGTGGCAATTATGGGTGGCATATAATCGCTTTTTAACCTCAACAAAGTGTTGTGAAACATAGTGTTCTGACTAAATATTTTCTGAAATTGCTTTGGCTTCGATAAAGGCCAAAGTCTGCTGCCACTACCACCACATAGTATTACAGGGCGCATATAGTTAAGAAAATTAATTAAATAATCAACATCTTATACTAAGAGCAAGATACATGTAAGTTTTTGTTGTGGGATAATGAAAGTAGAAAGTAATTTAAAGTAACGGTTAGTTAAATGGAGGCATGTGGGCCTGCTTTTGCTGTGAGTTTCTTTTATTTTTCTCTCTCTCAATGTGAGTATTGCTGCTCTTCTGATTTCCAAACTCAGCTATTTTTTCATTAATTTTGTTTTGCAACTTTTCCTTTAAGCTTTCTCCAGTATCTGGTTTTCTAGATTTATCTATACTTTCACTACTTTTGTTTAGCCCCTCTTCTAATTCTTTCTCAATGCCTGACCTTCTAGCGTTAAGCTCATCCCATGTGCCCACTATACTAAGTGGCTTATGATCCTTTTGCCCTGGCTTTAGCCTTTCTCCACCTTTAATAACATTAAAGTCACTTTTTGCTTCTTCCCAACATCCTTTCAATTGGTGTTCCCACATAGTGAAGTAAGCATCACCATACTTCTTCTTATCTGCTACAAATAATAAAATTGGAGCCTTAAGTATGGTAGCTCCCATATTCACTAAATTTTTTACTGCCATTGCAGGAGTAAATAAAAGATAACCAAAAGACTTTGCAATTGGGTTTTGTTTGCTTATTAAATGCTCCCCTAATTTTATAGGAAGAGAGATCAACAATTTAGTACAAACTTTAGCCAAGCTTGTAGCAAAAACGATAGGAACAGATATGAGACTTTTATCTAACTCCAGTTTACCGTTCTGGTCTCTAATTTCAGAAAAACTAGTGCTTAGTTTCTTATAATCACTAGTGTACAATAGCTTGCCATTTCTTCCTTGCTCATCAATAACTTTCTGAACCTTACCTTTTTTATTTCTTACCTCTTTAGTTAGCACAGAAGAGTTGGTTAATTGAAAAGGGTATTGAGAATTCTCGGATTTTTCAGCTTCAAAATTTGGCAAGTGTTTTTCAAGATCTATTTTTGAAAACTCAGATGGCTTATAAAATTTACTATAATCATTAACCTCACGCCTACCTTTACTAACTAAAAAGTCAATGGTAAAATAAGACCTATCGTCCGTTTCCTTGACAAGAGTCAATTCAAAACTTGGTTTTCTTCCATCCGTGTCTGTCTTGCCATATAAAAGTTTATATATAGTCTCACCCTCGCTATTCTTAGCTTCTATAATTTTCCCAGATTTTACAATTTCATCGTAATTTTTTTGGTACCGGCATTTCCTCCCATCCTTATATACCATTACCTTTCTGAGGTCTTTGACATAAACTTGAGATTCAGGTGAAGTAAACAGATCCTTTACCTTTAGCGTAAGGTCCGTTCCCCACTTTTTCAATGTCTCTAACATATTGCCAAACCAAAATCACTAAGCAGTATAGTCCAATAATAAAACCAGTATGCTAAGAATATGTTAACACAGAATAGATGATTTTACAAGAAAATATGCTTGTAAAAGAAAAAATCGTAAAAGTAAGAGCTATATAAGTGATGCTCGACAAGTACTTTATACATGTAATCGTAAAAACTCTTAGAGGTACACTGTGTATGTAATCTTCGCATACTACTTGCATTCCAAGAACTGCATGCCAGAAAATACAAAACAATAATATAACAAAAAATAAAAGCTCTAGAGGATGATCAATGGCCTGAAATAATTTTTCATTAAAAGACAAAGGGCTATCAGCATAAAGTGCGCAAGAAAATGAATAGATAAACCAAGGAAATAAAAACAGTAAAATTACTGCGGAAACGCGCTGGCCCCACCAATGATGTACTGAATTTCCAAATTGACTCATATAAACATAAATAAAAAAGCAATAGTAGAAAGAAGTAGCGTTACTGTCAGCAGTATAGCACTCCTTGAAACGCCAGTAATTTCTAAATTAAGCCCAATATCCCACAATAAATGACGAATACCATTAAGAAAATGATATACAAAACTTATAAAACATAAGACATAAGCTAATTTAGCAACAGGAGTGAATAATAATGCATTTAAGTACCTTACTATAAGTAACTCAGGAAAGTAAACATGTAATATGAAATACCAAGAAAGTATCATTAATAAAAGGAATAGCAAGACACCAGTCAATCTGTGCATAATAGAGAAAAAACTAGTAACTTGTACTTTATATATTTGTAAATGTGGAGAAAGAGGCCTATCACTCATAAAATTCCGTTATCGGGAAATTAAAATAAAGTAGAAGTAAAGACAGCAGTATAGCACATAACAACACCATCATTAAAAATGGTAAGTTATGCGCAAAGCCTAAGGAGGTAATCCAGCTGCAGATTCCCCTACTGCTACCTTGTTACGACTTCACCCCAGTCACCGATCCCACTTTAAATAACTCCCTCCTTGCGGTTAGGTCGTTAGCTTCGAGTGAAACCAATTCCCATGGCGTGACGGGCAGTGTGTACAAGACCCGAGAACGTATTCACCGTGGCGTGCTGATCCACGATTACTAGCGATTCCAACTTCATGCACTCGAGTTGCAGAGTACAATCCGAACTGAGATGGCTTTTAAGGGATTAGCTTAGCCTCGCGACTTTGCAGCCCATTGTAGCCACCATTGTAGCACGTGTGTAGCCCACTCCATAAGGGCCATGATGACTTGACATCATCCCCACCTTCCTCCAGTTTATCACTAGCAGTTTCCTTAAAGTCCCCAGCATTACCTGATGGTAACTAAGAATGAGGGTTGCGCTCGTTGCGGGACTTAACCCAACATCTCACGACACGAGCTGACGACAGCCATGCAACACCTGTGTGAAATCCGGCCGAACCGACCCTATCCCTTCGAATAGGTATAATTTCCATGTCAAGGAGTGGTAAGGTTTTTCGCGTTGCATCGAATTAAACCACATGCTCCACCGCTTGTGCGGGTCCCCGTCAATTCCTTTGAGTTTTAATCTTGCGACCGTAGTCCCCAGGCGGAATGTTTAACGCGTTAGCTGTAATACAGAAAGTAAACTTCCCATATTTAACATTCATCGTTTACAGCGTGGACTACCAGGGTATCTAATCCTGTTTGCTCCCCACGCCTTCGCGCCTCAGCGTCAGATTTGAACCAGATAGACGCCTTCGCCACTGGTGTTCCTCCTAATATTTACGAATTTCACCTCTACACTAGGAATTCCTCTATCCTCTTTCAATCTCTAGGTTAGCAGTTTTAAAAGCAGTTCCAAGGTTAAGCCTCGGGATTTCACTTTTAACTTACTAACCAGCCTACGCGCCCTTTACGCCCAATAATTCCGAATAACGCTAGCCCTCTCCGTATTACCGCGGCTGCTGGCACGGAGTTAGCCAGGACTTCTTCTGTGAGTACCGTCATTATCTTCCTCACTAAAAGAGCTTTACAACCCAAAGGCCTTCTTCACTCATGCGGCATGGCTGGATCAGGCTTTCGCCCATTGTCCAATATTCCCCACTGCTGCCTCCCGTAGGAGTCTGGACCGTATCTCAGTTCCAGTGTGGCTGATCATCCTCTCAGATCAGCTATAGATCATTGCCTTGGTAGGCTATTACTCTACCAACTAGCTAATCTAATATAGGCTCATCTAATAGCAATAAAATTTTCCCCCATAGGGCGTATACGGTATTAGTTGCCGTTTCCAACAATTATTCCGTACTACTAGGTAGATTCCTATACATTACTCACCCGTCTGCCACTAAGTTATACCATAGCAAGCTACAATATAACTCCGTTCGACTTGCATGTGTTAGGCCTGCCGCCAGCGTTCATTCTGAGCCAGGATCAAACTCTCAAATTTAGACTTCAACCTATAAAAGGTTGAGGGTACATCGGATAAATCCGACAAAAAATAATTTAGCTTAATACTGCTGTCTTTATTTCTACTTTAGAAATATTTTAATCTCCAACTATTCAAACAACTTTGAGAATATTATTATGTGATATAATCACTATGTCAATATGTTTTTGCAAATCAAAAGCATTAATGTATAAATATATAACTATTTGGAATATTACCATGAAAAAACACATCTTTCTGCTTGCACTCGCACCAATGTTAGTTGGCATCACATTATACTTATTGCGCAATATTGATAACACAAAACAATCTATAACTGCAGGTGACAAATTTTACGAAGTATTATTCTTAAAAAAAGATAGTAAGCCGCTGCTAGAAGAAATAGATTCAAATTGGGGGTATTTAGCAAATTTTGAACACGCATTCAATCATATCTCAGATTCAATGCCAACAGACACAGCATCTATTATTTATAATGATTTGGCAGATGATAAAGATGCTCCTGATGTTTTGCGTGAGTTAGCACAATACTTAGAAGTAATGAGCTTACTTCACTCCAACGGTGAAAAAATAAATAAAGATAAAATTGATAATTTAGAATCAAGTGCAGTGTATCCTTATTCAAGCCAAGAAGCTATCGCTGTAGTAAAGATACATAATAACGACATTAAAGGTGCAACTGAAATATTGCGTTCCCTATTAAATGACAGAAAATGCCCTATCCTAATCAAAGCTAATGCACAAGAACTACTCAGGATATATGGAAGTTAACTCATTAGACTTTTTGTATAGTTTTTGGTAACAACCGTTAGAAACGAAAAACTACTTGACAAGCCTCGCCAGCCCCCTTATCATGATATTGAAGCTATTCAGTTATCTTCATCTGTGCAGATTAAACAGCAAGAAAACAACGTGGTTGGCGTCTTGTTTTTAAATTTTTGCACTATGTGCACCTTATGTCTTCACAACATTTCTGGATTTTTACCTATATAAGCTGAAACGCGCTTATAAGTCG
>NZ_JAPQLJ010000028.1:0-3828 GCF_028982115.1 Wolbachia endosymbiont of Drosophila tsacasi
TGCAGTTCCTCGTGCAAAGCAAAGTCAGGCTTACTTTTTCTGTGCTTATTCTTTTCCTTACTCAACTGTTTACTTTCGTTAGATTTTGTTTCAAACGTTTTGTAATAGACCTCAATATTTCTATCACATTCTGCTATTTTTTCTTGATAAATATTATATAGTTCAAATTCTTGCTTTAGCGTGAATACATGTTCCTCTCTATAATCGCCAGCTAACGCTTTTGCTATAGTAGACTGATCATTTTTTATTCGTGCATCCCTGAATTGAGCCAATTTCCCAGAATCTCTTTCGCCTTTAATTATAGCCTTGATAATTTTCATACCAGTTACTTCTGTTATATCTCTTATAACTCTATGCAGTTGTATATTCATTTGAATTAATGCCTTCTGCATACGCAGAACATGTGTAGATGCACTTTCAGTGAGGTTCTTACGTTGTCGCACGTAACTACGCAATACACACATCTGGCTATCTGGCCTAAATGACCCTTGGAGTAATCCATAACTATGTAGTTGTTGTAACCACTGACAGTCCTGAACATCTGACTTTCTCCCAGGTACATTTTTTACATGTCGCGCATTTACCAACTTAACTTCAAAACCGTAAGATTCCAGTATTTGAAACAAAGGAATCCAATATACACCAGTTGATTCCATCGCTACGGTTGTAACTTTACACTTTTTTAACCACCTTGCTAAATTATGAAGGTCTTCAGTGAAGCAGCCAAATTTTTGAACACGTTGCTCATCTCTTCTCTCGGGTATACATACATAATGTACAGCCGAACCAACATCTATCCCTGCTGCATCAGGATTCATTACCTCTAATTTACTTTTTGTCATTGTAATTGACCTCCTATAACTTATAATGAAGAAGTATTTAAGCTTGGGACGGTTAGATTATACAATCTTCTAATCGAGGTAGTTGTAATAGACTCCATCAGTGGTTTAACCGTTCCTCCAAAACCATGCTCCCAAACGGGCACTCTAGCACCATTGAGCGTTCCGGTTATAACTGCAAAAATACTTCTTAATAAATTATATTTAAAAATTGTTATAGCACTGGATAAAATAGTTTCTTTCAGGTTTAACAAGATTTTTCCTTTAAAAAAATTCACAGGAAGAAAAACATGCAAAAAGGGGAATTAACTATTAATTGCCGTTATGAACCTCACAGGTTGGCGGGTACATATTTGGCAAATGCTTATGAACAATTATTGAAATATAAAATAAAGGAGGTAGAAGAAAATGGTAACGGTAAGCTTGTATGCAAGAGTTTCATCAAGACAACAGGCACAGGAGAATACAATAGAGAGTCAGATTGTAGAGTTGGAGCGTCGCATTAGTAGTAATGGACATGAGTTATTAGATGAGCCCAGGTTTGTTGATAATGGCTACAGTGGATCAAATTTAGAACGTCCTAGCTTAGAGAGTTTACGTGATAGAGTAGCAGAAGGTAAGATTGATAAGATATATATTCATTCACCTGATCGGCTATCACGGAAATCTGCATACCAAGCGCTCTTACTCGAAGAGTTTAGAAAAGCAGGATCAGAGGTTATTTTCTTAAATCATAAATTTGAGGATAACCCAGAATCTAATATGTTTTTAGGAATCCAAGGATTAGTAGCAGAGTACGAACGTGCAAAGATTATGGAACGTAATCGCAGAGGAAAACTCCATGCAGCTAAAACTGGCCGTATAAGCGTAATGAGTAATGCACCTTATGGTTATCGCTACATAGCAAAACATGTAGGTGAAGGAAGTGCTCAGTTTGAAATTAATCAAGAAGAAGCAGATGTAGTATGCAAAATATTTAATTGGGTTGGTCAAGAAAGAATAAGCATCAATGAAGTTATACATAGACTTAGCGAGATATCGGTAATAACACAAACAGGAAAGGACCGTTGGAAAAGAAGTACTATTTGGAAAATGTTAAGAAATCCTGCTTATATAGGACAAGCAGCTTATGGTAAAACTAAGGCATGCTCGAAGCCACAAGTGAGGAAATCAAAAAAAGGAACTTGCGGTAAACTCAAAAATGGTCATTTTAGTAATGATAAAGAAAACTGGGTTTATGTTCCAGTGCCAAAAATAATCAATGATAATTTATTTGATTCAGTACAAGCACAACTAGTTGAAAATAGACAAAGGGCAAGAGCACGGCAAAGAAAAGAAACATATTTATTACAAGGTTTAATGGTATGCCAACGTTGTCAATATACTTATTGTGGTACAAACCACGTTCATAAAAAGTCGACATATTATTACTATCGTTGCTCTGGTACAAACTCTAGCAAATTTAATGGCAATAAAATCTGCGATAATAAATCAATACGCACTGATATATTAGATGGAGTTATATGGGAAGAAGTCAAGAGTATCTTGAAAGAGCCAGATAGGATTGCAAATGAATATCAACGTAGATTATCAGAGAACAAAAAACCTTTACATAATCAAACACGTGAAAAGCAAGAAAGTAAGCTAAGATTAAGTATCAAAAAATTTATTGATAGCTATGCCAAAGGGTTTATAAGCCAAGAAGAATTTGAGCCAAGAATTACAACAATAAAACAGCATTTGAAAGAAATTGAAGAGGAGAAAGAAAAAGCACTTGATCAAAAGAAGTTACAACAAGAACTGAGCCTTGTTACAGATAGCTTGAAAAACTTTTCCTCAAGCGTTGAATCAAAGCTTGATCTGGTAGATTGGCAGACTAAGCAAAATATTATTAGAATGTTAATTCATCAAATTGAAATCAACCACAATCACCTATACATAGTATTTCGCATAAAAAGTCTTGCAAATTTTGATCAAAATATGCATAATAGAATTATGCAATGTTGTACTAGTCGTACAGACACTGGGATCCAGAAAAAAGAATGGTGTCATCCAAGCCCCCTAGGTGTCATTCCAGTGCTTGACACTGGACTCTTGTTTCAATAGACTTCTTTCAAAATTCATGTGAGAGCTCAAAATTGTGAATGGCAGCAATCAAATTAAATCTTAAACCAAAACGTTTTCGTCTATTTCTATACCTGTCCGAGATGATTTTAAACCTTTTCAATAAGCCAATTAAGTTTTCAACCATTACCCTTTGGCTAGAAAGAGCTCTGTTCTCTCTTTTTTGTTCTTTGCTCAACGGATTCTTTTTCGTTTTTCTGTGTGGTAATTCAACATTTTTATCTATCCTTTGCATTCCTCTGTAGCCAGCATCAGCTAAGATTTTAGTTCCCGGCAGCCTTTGATTCTTTAAATATCCGAAAATCGTGCTTCCTACCATTTGAAAAAGATGTACAAATGACCTTTTTACTCTTCTTCTCTGTTACTATTTGTGTTTTTATAGTATGCCTTTTTTTCTTTCTAGAGTAAAAGCGTTTTTGCTTTTTTTTGGCTTCTCTACTAGGGTTTCAGTTCCACCTATTACCAAAACTTCGTATTTTACACTACTATTTAATAGATCTTTTTTCCCAGGTAATGCAAAATCTGGATGTTTTATTAATGTGTCCTCTACCCACTTTACTATTTTAAAACAGTTACTTTCACTCATGCCATAACTTTGTCCTATATGAAAATATGTGCGATATTCTCTTATGTATTCCAGTGTCATAAGTAGCCTGTCTTCTACGCAAAGCTTACTTTTTCTCCCGCTTCTAGCTTTTTTTCTTCTGTCTTCCTCATCCAGAATTTCTACCATTCTCTCGAATGTTGCTTTTTTTACACCTGTTAAACGTCGAAATTTTTCTCCTTCTAACTCCTTTATTTCTTTATATTTCACCTTTCAAATATTTCATCTTACACTCCTTCTCTCAATTTTGAAAGAAGTCTA
>NZ_JAPQLJ010000029.1:0-8168 GCF_028982115.1 Wolbachia endosymbiont of Drosophila tsacasi
TGCAGTTCCTCGTGCAAAGCAAAGTCAGGCTTACTTTTTCTGTGCTTATTCTTTTCCTTACTCAACTGTTTACTTTCGTTAGATTTTGTTTCAAACGTTTTGTAATAGACCTCAATATTTCTATCACATTCTGCTATTTTTTCTTGATAAATATTATATAGTTCAAATTCTTGCTTTAGCGTGAATACATGTTCCTCTCTATAATCGCCAGCTAACGCTTTTGCTATAGTAGACTGATCATTTTTTATTCGTGCATCCCTGAATTGAGCCAATTTCCCAGAATCTCTTTCGCCTTTAATTATAGCCTTGATAATTTTCATACCAGTTACTTCTGTTATATCTCTTATAACTCTATGCAGTTGTATATTCATTTGAATTAATGCCTTCTGCATACGCAGAACATGTGTAGATGCACTTTCAGTGAGGTTCTTACGTTGTCGCACGTAACTACGCAATACACACATCTGGCTATCTGGCCTAAATGACCCTTGGAGTAATCCATAACTATGTAGTTGTTGTAACCACTGACAGTCCTGAACATCTGACTTTCTCCCAGGTACATTTTTTACATGTCGCGCATTTACCAACTTAACTTCAAAACCGTAAGATTCCAGTATTTGAAACAAAGGAATCCAATATACACCAGTTGATTCCATCGCTACGGTTGTAACTTTACACTTTTTTAACCACCTTGCTAAATTATGAAGGTCTTCAGTGAAGCAGCCAAATTTTTGAACACGTTGCTCATCTCTTCTCTCGGGTATACATACATAATGTACAGCCGAACCAACATCTATCCCTGCTGCATCAGGATTCATTACCTCTAATTTACTTTTTGTCATTGTAATTGACCTCCTATAACTTATAATGAAGAAGTATTTAAGCTTGGGACGGTTAGATTATACAATCTTCTAATCGAGGTAGTTGTAATAGACTCCATCAGTGGTTTAACCGTTCCTCCAAAACCATGCTCCCAAACGGGCACTCTAGCACCATTGAGCGTTCCGGTTATAACTGCAAAAATACTTCTTAATAAATTATATTTAAAAATTGTTATAGCACTGGATAAAATAGTTTCTTTCAGGTTTAACAAGATTTTTCCTTGTTCGATGCTCCTAAAAGAGTAATGAATATTGATTATATTGACCAAAATAATGTAAGTATTAGATCGGATATGAAATTACCAATATTTTTCCAAAGGAGTGATGGTAAAGCTGGTGACAAGGTGTGTGATCTATCCAGCTCAATTGAATTCACACTTGAATCTCAAGATGGGAAAGAGGGTGTAATATATAAAGATGGTAAATTGTCACTTACTGTTCCTAAGAGACTGAAGGACTATAATATAGGTGATAAAAACTTGTTTGACGTTATAAAAGAGTGTTTTCAGAAGTTTTGCGAGAGGCTTGGATTTTTTAAAATAAAAATAGAGCATGGCTTGGATAAGCCACAAAAAGTGAACAGCCATCTGGAAAATATGGAACCGCCCATTCATAGCAATGAGCATGGAAATACACCTGGAAACTAACAATTAAAATATTTCAAGCGCTGTTAGCTTGTTTGCACAATCAATTACTTCAGAACTTGGGAACTGGTTTTTAAACCAAGTGTACTGGCGTTTTGCGTAGTGTCTTGTGTTTGTTTGAGCAATCTGTATCGCTTCGTCTAAAGTAATCTCACCTTTCAAATACTTTACAATTTCTGGCACTCCATGTGCTTTCATGGCTGGCAAATGTGGAGCTAAGTTCATACTAAGTAGCTTTTTTACTTCATCAATTGCTCCATTTTCGATCATTTTGATAAAACGAGAATTTATTTTTCTGTATACGTTTTCACGCTCAGGCAGAATTGTATATATCTTAAAATTATTGAATAAAGGAGGCTGTCTATTTTCTTGCCATACAAAGATTGTCTTACCAGTTTCAGTGATAACTTCAAGTGCCCTTGAAAGGCGGTGCAAGTCATTCATGAATACTTTACCTTGAATCCTTGGATCTTTGCTTAGCGCTAATTTGTAAAACTCCTCTTTACTTAAATTTTTCCTTAATTCGCTTACATTTTTCCTCACTTTCTGACTTATTTGTGGCATTGATGATAAGCCTTTGATTAAACTGCTGATGTAAAGCCCGCTTCCTCCAGTGATGATAGGTATTTGAGCATTTTCTAATGCGTGATTAACTTCTTTTTCTAAATCCTCTAACCATAGACCCACGGAATAATTTTCTTTTGCTGAAACATAACCATATAATTTATAAAATTCTTCTTGCTTTAGTGGTTGAGCAGTAATTATGGGAATTTCTTCATATACCTGCTTTGAATCACAATTTATTATGCTGATATTATTATATTTTTTTATCAGGTTATCACACAATTCTGATTTACCTGAAGCTGTAATTCCTGTAATAATTACTATATTATTTTTCATTTATATTAATTTAATTAACATATGATAGAGTGTAGTAAAAATTTGGGTCCTACAATCTAAAGTTTGGAGATTTTTATGGCAGAAAACAACGACAATAATTCATTTATTAAGCGTTTCACAAACAGGACTCCTGGCGGTACAGGGGAAGGTTTTTCCAGTAAGTATTCGTCTCAAAATACCAAAGAACGGGCATTGGGGAAAAAAGGAAAAATTTCTGAATTAGCAAACAAAAAAGCCGAATCCAAGGAAGCTTTTTCTGAAAGTGGCGGCATAAAAAGTAAAAGCAGAACTGTCAATGAAAGATCTTTTGCTGATGCAACAAAAAGAAGTAGGTCAGATCTTATATATTTAGTCCGTGGTAAAGATCGTGGAAAATCAGCGTGGCATTATGTATTAGTTGATAAAGAGAAAAGAGAAATGTTTCTAGCAAAAAGCAGAACTGGCTCTATAGATGTTGCAGACTATGGAAAGATTTTGTATTCAGGATGGGGAGAGGATCCACCACAGGCAATAGTTGATAAAGTCAATGAAGAGTTTGGGTTGTAGCAAGTCTGCATAACAAATGGTAAGCTGCGTTGCATTACGTTCACAAAAACTAGCAGTTACTATATAAGATACAATGCAACAAAATTGATCTAGTTGTTATGAATAAGTTTTTAGCTATATGGTATCTAAAATAATAAATGCAATACAGAACAACTTGTTAGTGTGTTTTCCAACAGAAACAGTTTATGCTCTTGCTTGTAATGCACTAGATAATGAATCTATAGGAAAAATATATCAGATAAAGAGGCGCTCTCAAAATAAGCCACTCTCCATATTTGTTAGTGATATTTACAATTTGATAAAAATAGCAAAGGTGAAGGAAAGATATATTGATTTAATAAACAACTTTTCTCCTGGACCGATTACCTATATTTTACCACTTAAAAACAATAATATATTGCCAAACGCATTCTTTAAAGATAGTATAGGCATCAGAATCCCTGAGCATCCTATTGCAATTTCAATATTAAATAAACTGAAAGTTCCAATAGTGGCAACTAGTATAAATATTTCAGGAGAAAAAAGTGTATGTAAGGCAGACGATATACCACAATCCATTAAGCAACATTTATCTGCAGTGATTGAAGATGATGAATTAGTTTCTGGTATAGAATCTACTATTATTGACTTAACCGAAGATAAGATTAAGGTTTTAAGGGAAGGTGCAATTTTATTATAAACAGTAACCAATGCATTTTCAAACTAAGATCTACAGGAGAAAGAATGAAAAAAGTAATAGGTCACAACCAAGCCAAAAAAAAATTAATGAACAACTTATCTGTTCAGTCTTGTCTGATCTGTGGTAAAAAAGGTATAGGAAAAGCAACGCTTGCAAAATCCTTCTCCAATTGGTTACTCATAAAAAGCTATAATGAAGTAGGATTGGACTTACACATTGTTGAAGGTGATACTATCGGAATAGAAAAAGTCAGAGAGATGAAAAACTTTCTACACTTAAGTCCCATTCAATCAGAACACAAAGTAGCTATAATAGATAGCTTAGAGGCAATGACTAATAACGCTAAAAATGCAATATTGAAAATATTAGAAGAGCCGCCAAAAAATTCTAAGATATTTATAATTAGCCATAAGCCATATGATATACAAACTACTATCCGGTGTAGGTGCTTTCAGCTAAATTTACTTCCATTAACTTATGATGAAACAAAGCAAGTTGCTTCATCTCAATGTAAATTTGATAATCAAACGTTTGACGAAATGATAACTTTATTTCCTGGAATGCCAGGAATGATAATAAATGCAATAAGTAGTGATGCTTATGAAGCATACAAATGCTTTTATAAATTTCTTCATGATTTAAAGAATCCCAATATGATTAATAAAGTAATTAATAGCGAAATCGAACTAGAACTAGCATCATATATAATTCAGGCCTTCATTTTAGAAAGCATAAAGAGAGAGGTAAATGGTGTTGAAATTTTACTAGGTCAGTGGAAAAAAATAGATGAACTTTTCGTTGTTGCTAAGCAACTTCACTTAGATAAAAAGCATGTTTTAGCTGATGTAGTTAATATCATGACATAAGTTTACAAAGTATAATACTTTTAACATAAATTCATGATAAAATTCTGTTAAATTAATACTCGAAGTATATAATTTGACTGATAATAAATTAACTGTATGGCAATCAATAGAAGTTTTGACGAAAGCCATACTAAACATGCAGAAAGAATTAAGTTCAATCAAGAATATAGCTTTAGACCAGGACGTCACCTTAGAAAAAGGAAAGGAGTTGTTAAGCGGCATTTATGAAGCAAATTTTAAGCTAAACAAGGCAATCAATATAGCTACTTTGCCAAAAGTTCGCTATCATATACTAAATGGTGAGCTTGTTGTACGTAATCATATCACTGAAGAGGAAGTAAAGATTCCTAGAGATTTTCATTACCTTAAAGTCATTAAATCCGATCTTGATGATTATAAATTAACGTTTTGTAATTTTTTAGGTAATGAGTTTTTTGAATATAAAAAGTATGATCCACAATATTCTGGCGTTTCAGATGAATATAAGTTTGTGGATTTTGGTAGTGTAAAAAGGACTCATAATCTGAAATTTAAGGAATATGTTGGTCATGCACCTAAGTTTTTTGCTGTAGAAGGGCCTATTGAGCCTGGATCTCAAAACCATGTGATTGATCTATTTAGGCTAGTCAAAAGTGGTAAAGGTAGCAGAGTAGGAGCCCTTGCTGATGAATTTGGTTATTTTGATGATCAAAATAAATTACATTATTATAATTATCACAAAAGTGCTGAAAGTAATATTTACAATCCTGAAAATTTCAGTGTAAAAATGATCAATGTAGATGTGAGCAAGATCGATAAATTCTACCTTATTGCGGAACAAGGTGATATAATCATTCATCCTATTTTGGGAAATTTAGACATATTTTAAAGTTTTTTGGAGTATCTAATCTTATTGTTATTATAGTTGGGTTTGGTAGCATTTTGTTATGGAAGATAAATTGCTTGAATCAGTAAAAAACAAAAGTTATTTCAGTAAAGCAGTCGAATGGTACTGCCATAGGTATCTATTTTGTGTAGCAGAAAGATCTTGGATGGCATTAATAGTATCGCTTCTCCTAGTATGCTTATGTTTATTAATATTAAACATATACCTGTTATTTCCTGTTAAAAAAAATTTAAATTTTGTGAAGTACATGAACCACACAGAAGATGAGTTCTCTGCAATGCATAAGCTTAGTTTCAGTAAAAAGGAAGATGAATACACTTCCACAGCGAGGTACTTAATAAGTAAATACATTGAAATATACGAGTCCATTAAGATCGTTGAACCGAAGTACCAAGAAAATTTTATAAGAAACAATTCTATACATAAAATCTATCAAGGCTTTCAGGAAAAAACGAATAAAGAAGCTGTTAGTTCACCTTCATCCAGAAGAAAAACTGCCAACATAAATGTAATAACATTATCTATTGATCGATCGACCAAGGACTTAGTTACATTTGCTGGAAATGCTACTGTAGTTTTTACAACCGAGCAAAATAAGGAGGTGAAAGATCATACTTTGGAGATTAGCTTCACTTTGTCGAGTATAAAAGCAACCCTGGCTGGTATAATACCATTTAAATTTATTGTTAATGGTTATAAATACAGATTTTGAAATATTACTTGGTAGCTAAAAAAAATAACTAAAGTGCATGTAGCAGTGATAACTGGAGGTAAAACTAGAAGAATTGGCGTTTTTTTAATCAAGGAATTCTGAGAAGGTTTTAAGAAAAAAGCATTGTAAATTATCGGTAAAAAGTACAGAGCGTTAAGTATAGTGCTAACAATTAACACTAGAGTTACAAACACAGAAAGTATTACATTGCCAGAGTTGAAAACAGCTTGAAAAATGAGAAATTTACCCCAAAAAGTCGGAGCAGGCGGCACCCCTATCATAGACAATGCACCTATAGCAAATGCTGTCATGCTAATTGGCATACTGCGTCCTATACCATGAATCTTATCTATATATTTCTCACCTGTTTTCGTTATTATTGCTCCGGCAATGAAAAACAAAGTGATTTTTGCAAATGCGTGGCAAACTAATTGAAAAATTGCAACCCTCATGCTGAGCTCACTAAAAATTGAAGCAAATAATATAATATACGACAATTGAGAGATGGTAGAGTAAGCAAGCAATTTCTTTAATTCTTTTTGCTTTAATGCAATCAATGATGCAGTAATAATAGTAAATCCAGCAGCGTATGGAAGCCACCCTCCAGCAAACCAATTTTGCTGCACAAAACGTTGCATGTTATCGACGCCGAAGGTGTATAATATAACTTTTATGATGATGAAAACTCCGGATTTTACAACAGCAACAGCATGTAATAGTGCACTCACAGGAGTTGGTGCAACCATTGCTTTTGGTAACCAAAAATGCATTGGCATTAATGCAGCTTTTCCTATTCCGTAAATCAGCATAGCAAAACACACTGCAATGAAAGTGATGAGTGAAGTATCAAATTTGAATATTCCACCACTTACAAAATCTAAAGTATGAAATTCATTATATAAGAGGCCTATTGCGGGAAAAAATAATACCAAAGAAGAAAAAAATAGCACGCCAAAGTAATAGCGTCCTGCAACTACTGACTCATTTGTTGAGTTGTAAGTAACCAGAGGGTATGTACTAATAGTTAGAAGCTCATAAAAGACAAATGTAGTGAGCAAATCTCCAGAAAAAGCAATAAACATTGCACAGCTAATTGATATTGAAAAAAAGCATAGAAAACTTGAGTGATTGCTATCAGCATAGTTATTTCGCATATAACATATTGCATATATGCTGGTTAGTACCCACAAAAATGATATTAATAAACCAAATATCACTCCACTAGACTCTAGCTTCAAACTAATATGCAAATTACTACCAAAGTCCATGAGAATAAATTGAGGATGATCACCATACACCAAATATAAAGTGCATAGAGATGTATACGCAAATAGAAGCATAGAAAAAGCAACAGTAACGCCACTGCTTACTCTTGGCCATTTACCAGTAAAAAAAATAGCTAACGCGCTTAAAAGTGGAATCAATGCAGTAATTAATAAATAATTCTCGGTAATTGAGAATGGTAAGGAAAGATACATTAAGATATAGTCCATTAAATTTTCTGTTTAGGTAAATCTAGAATTATACTCAAATCATAGAAAAACTGCTATTTTTTTTAGTTGTTGTATATGCTATAGCTATATCGCGATTCATTCCATGGCTGTACGAACATTTGTTTTTGTTAAACATAACAAAGATGTCATCCCAGTGCTTGACACTGGGATCCAGGAAAGTTTGCTTGTAAACTAGCATAGAAAAACGTTTTCGATGAGATTGCAGAAAGGCTGGATCCCAGATACAAGTGTCACGCACTGGCTACTTAACCGTCATACCGCCGCGGCGCTAACAAGAGATCCTGCTGCGGGATGACGGTTGTCGTTTAGCTATAAACATTAAGAAGTTTACCAAATAAAAAAAAAGGCAAAAGAAGCTCTAGTCATTGTCTATTTTCTGTATTGGCGTTTTTTTAAGTCTTAAACATTGCAATTTAGCTGCTTTTAAGTGCAACTCACCTTAGTTCAAATGTTTAAGAAATTTACTAAGCAGAAAAAAAGGCAAAAGAAACCCCGTGTTAGCTAGTTGTCACTCTCTAATCCTGCAAATTGGCGTACTAT
>NZ_JAPQLJ010000029.1:8228-8321 GCF_028982115.1 Wolbachia endosymbiont of Drosophila tsacasi
GTGAAGACATAAGGTGCACATAGTGCAAAAAATTAAAAATAAGACGCCAACTACGTTGTTTTCTTGCTGTTTAATCTGCACAGATGAAGATAA
>NZ_JAPQLJ010000030.1:0-3077 GCF_028982115.1 Wolbachia endosymbiont of Drosophila tsacasi
GTGCTGGCGGAGGGTGTCAAGTAACTTTTTCGTTTCTACTGAATGACAGTTGTGGCTTGGGAGGTAGTGCAAGAAGTCTATTTCCACAAAAATGCTTCAATTTATCTTAACATTTTGTCAACTGTCTTTGTAGATTTAAAAGGGCATTTTTACATATCCCATATGGCTGCCAATTGCACCCCTCACATGCGTAATCAAATTTCTTTAAAGACATTTTCTCTCTAATCTTTTTTACCGCCTCATTCCAAGTTAAAGTCTCGCCAATTTTTATTCCTAAAATTCCTATATGCCTTCTATCTAGCTCTAAAATTTTAGCTTGTGTGGTGCATTTACCTTGTTTAGTCTGATTTGGACAAGCACTACAGATACTATCAAGGTTGCCGACTACTTCGATTTGAGTGTTAGGATCACTAATTACTTTGCTTGCTATCTTCTTGTAATTTTCTACAAAACCCTGAGAATACCCATATCCCCGAAACGCAAGGGTGCACATGAAATGATGAGGGCGGAATTTTATCATTTTTTCAAATATTGCAAAACTGCCACAAGTAGAAAAATTTTTACCAAACCAGGAAGGATGAATGGTAAAACACCCACCATTATTGCTTATTCCAGACCCAAGTAAACAGCAAGCCAACTAACACCACAAATAAAGATTACAACTGTACCAGCTAGACAACTTAAGGAATTACACACAAATGATTTATATTTAGAGTTCAGTAATTCATTTACTTTGCTCATTACCATAACAGCAGCTAAACAGCCAATTAAATATCCACCTGTCGGTTCGAGAAAAATATGATAACCACCAGAAAAATTCGCAAAAACAGGAAATCCTGCTGCACCAAGTGATAAGTATGTAAGTACAGAATAGAATGCTGTTCTGCGGTTAAATTTAAGCCCAATAAGCATTACTCCTAAAGTTTGCAATGTGATAGGCACAGGCTGCAATGGTACGCTTATTTGAGCCATCAAGAATAAAAGTAAAACGCAGGACAATATTTCAGCCAGTGTTGATCTGCTGCTAGATTGTGTTATAAACCTACCTTCCCAATAAAAATAACTTATTAAATATAATATATTTGTATAAGAGGTTTTGCAATTTAAATTTTGCTCACATTGTGCTACAATGAATTATTTATGCACTATTAAATTAAAAATGATGAGTAAACAAGATCTATTATTGTTGATGAAAGCAAGACACAGCGGACGTTCATACGATACTACAAGAGCAATATCTCAGGAAGACATGGATATTTTAATGGAAGCTGTAAGGCTGACTCCCTCATGTTTTGGTGATGAACCTTGGAGATATGTGATATGCAACAAACAGAACAATCAAAGCACATGGGAAAAGCTGCTAAATTGTCTTGATGAATCTAATCAAAAATGGGCAAAAGATGCACAAGTGTTAATCATATCTTTAGGTGCTAAAAACTTCCGTAAACAAGGTAAAGGAGAAAATCTTTGGGCTAGTCATGATACTGGTGCAGCAAATTATGCTCTTATGCTACAGGCTGCATCTGTGAACTTAATGGCTCATCAAATGGGTGGATTTGATAGAGATAAAATAGTTGAAAAGTTTAATATACCCGAAGATTTTGATGTAATGTCAGTGATAGCGGTTGGTTACGAAGAAGAGGGTGCTGAAATAAGTAAGAAAAAAAGAAGACCAATAGAAGAAATATTTTTTTATGATGAGTGGCCAAGGTCCTAAAAATTTTATCAAGATGCACGGTACTGGCAATAATTTTGTTATCATAGACTCACGTTCAACAAACAATTTAGACTGGAACTATAGACAAATTGCTGATCAAAGCAGTTGTGATCAAGTGATAATTATAACAATGTCTAATGCTGCAAACTGCTTTATACATATCTATAATGCTGATGGTAGTCGAGCTGAAATGTGCGGAAACGCAGCACGCTGTGTTGGATATTTGATAATGTCAGAAAAAGGTACTAAGTATATCACTATTGAGCTAGTAAACAAACGCATTTTAGAGTGTTTTAAAGTTGGTGATAAATCCATAAAGGTTAACATGGGTAAACCTTTGCTAAAATGGCATGAAATTCCCTTGTCTACTGAGTGTGACACTCTTCACTTACCTATAGAGCTTGAAATGCTAAAAGATCCTGTTGCAGTAAATATTGGTAACCCTCATATAGTTTTTTTTGTTGATAACATAAGTGAAATACCATTGCGAAATTTAGGACCAAAGCTAGAAAATCACGTACTATTTCCTCAGAAAATTAATATTAGTATTGCACAAGTTGAAAAGTCTGGAGAAATAGCTTTAAGAGTTTGGGAAAGAGGTACAGGCATTACTGCATCATGCGGTAGTGCAGCCTGTGCAGCACTTGTTGCATCCACACTACGTGGATATCTGACTGCCCAACAGACTTCAGTAGATTTACCAGGAGGTAAGTTATTAATCGAATGGGCAAATAACGTATTCATGACTGGTGATATAGGATTTTTGTGATAATTGTTTTCACAATGCAAAGCTACTTGACAAACTCCGCCAGCCCCCTTATCATGAAACTGAAGGTATTCAGTTATCTTCATCTGTGCAGATTAAACAGCAAGAAAACAACGTAGTTGGCGTCTTATTTTTAATTTTTTGCACTATGTGCACCTTATGTCTTCACAATATTTCTAGGTTTTTACCTACACAAGCTGAAACGCGCTTATAAGTCGTTTAAGACAGTATAGTACGCCAATTTGCAGGATTAGAGAGTGATAACTAGCTAACACGGGGTTTCTTTTGCCTTTTTTTCTGCTTAGTAAATTTCTTAAATATTTGCAGCATAGGTTAGTTGTAATTAAAAGCAGCTAAATTGCAGTATTTAAGACTTAAAAAACGCCAAATACTGAAAATAGACAATGACCAGGGCTTCTTTTGCCTTTTTTTTCGTTTGGTAAATTTCTTAATGTTTATAGCTAAAAGAGCCCAAGAGAGGTGTCATTCCAGTGCCTCTGTGATGTCATTCCAATGCTTGGCACTGGAATCCAGCCTTTATTATGCAGCCACTTGGTTGAAATTACGTCTTCTGGATCCCAGTGTCTGGGCACT
>NZ_JAPQLJ010000031.1:0-13658 GCF_028982115.1 Wolbachia endosymbiont of Drosophila tsacasi
CAAATTGGCGTACTATACTGTCTTAAACGACTTATAAGCGCGTTTCAGCTTATATAGGTAAAAACCCAGAAATGTTGTGAAGACATAAGGTNCACATAGTGCAAAAAATTAAAAATAAGACGCCAACTACGTTGTTTTCTTGCTGTTTAATCTGCACAGATGAAGATAACTGAATACCTTCACTACCATGATAAGGGGGCTGGCGAGGCTTGTCAAGTAAGTTTTTCGTTTCTGCGGGCTACTTGAATAACGGCTACAATGTTTTACAATTGTGCGTCATGCGCTGCCGAACACTGGTTTTTATATGGCTATACAAGAAAAATTAAGGCTTAAAAGGAAACTTAAGCAGCTAATAGGGCCTAAGCCTTCTTAATAAAACATAAAAAGCCCCTTTACCACCATGTTTTTTCGTAGCTTGCTGGTAGTATAGAACCATATGCTGGATTTTAGTATCATTTAACCACTTATTTAAGTTATTCTTTATAGTGTCTGTTTTATTTGTTGCACTGCCGTATCCCGTAATTACCAATAAACATCTATTTCCTGCTCGATAATTTTTGATAATAAAATCTATCAATTTACAGTAAGCATCCTCTATACTATAGCCGTGCAAATCGAGCTTATCGCTTATAAAATATTTACCCCTATCAACTTTTGATTTTGTGTTTTGGTCAAGACAAAATGATGAGTTACTATTATTGGTATTAAGAAAATTCCCTTGTAAGTCAGAGGTACCTTTATCAACCATAGACTTTATATTTACTTTATGATCAACTTTCAAAGTAACTTTTCCACATTCTATTGGCTTAACATTTTTTTGCCAATCCAACTCATCGTCCGACATAAACGCATTAATCGAATTGTATAATTTTACAACAATATCCAAACATAGTAAAATGTTGCTTATTCTATAAAAACCCGATTTTCAATAATACGATGAAATCTTCAAAAACTAATGAGAATTTTTGGCTGTATGGAAAGCACACCTGCATGTCAGCACTGAAGAATAAAAATAGGCGGTGTATAGAACTGTTAGTAACAGAAAATTTCTATAGAGAACATGAAAAAGAAATTAGGCAATGTGCAAATAGTAAGGGCATTAAAGTTCGATTAGTAGAAAACAAAATACTTAATGACGTTTTATCTAAAGGTGCTAACCATCAAGGAATTGCTTTAAATGTTGCCCCTATTCTTTATAACTTAAGCATCGAAGAAGTAGCTGAAAGCTCAAACGACAGCTCTACTATAGTCATTTTAGATCAAGTCACTGACACGCACAATATTGGATCAATTTTAAGAACTTCAGCTTGTTTTAATGTCGACGCATTGGTTTTACCACATAATCATTCACCTGGCGAAAATGCATCTATTGCAAAAGCAGCAAGTGGAGCATTGGATATTGTTCCGCTAATATACGTTACAAATATAGTAAAAACTATGCAGTATTTAAAAAAGGCCGGCTACTGGTGTTACGGGTTTGATTGCAATACTAAAGAAAATATAGATGAAATAAAGAGTTTTGGAAAAAAAATAGTGATCATTTTTGGTTCTGAAGAGAAAGGAATGCGGAGGTTAGTTAAAGAAAATTGTGATTATCTTTTAAAAATACCAACGTCAAATGCAATTAACAGTTTAAATGTTTCAAATGCAGCAGCAATAGGCCTATATTCTATTTATACTAAAACAAATGCCAGTGCATAGCTGTTTATAATAAAAATACTTGATAAAAATGTGGTTTTATATTATAATGTGTTAAATAATGGACAAAAGGAGTTATATTTATGTCTTACATGAGAAATGAACAGGATATCCGCTCTCAGGGCGTTTATTATAGTGCTGGGCTCAGAAGTTACCTGACTAAAGTATATAATTACATGGCTTTAGCTTTAGGCGTTACAGGGCTTGTTGCGTTTCTAACGGTATTTTCTGGTCTTTTTCAGGTAATTCATTCCAATCCTGTTCTGTTGTATGCAATAACATTTTCTCCACTTGTGCTAGTGCTTTTTGTATATCCAAAAATCTTACATCTTAGTGTTCAGTCCGCGTTTACCGTGTTTTTCACGTTTTCGGTGCTAATAGGTCTCTCCTTATCTTATATTTTTGTGTTTTACACCGCGGAAAACATAGCAAGAGCGTTTTTCATCACATCGATCATGTTTGGTTCCATGGCTTTATATGGCAATACTACAAAAAAAGATCTGACTAGTATGGGTTCTTTTTTGAGAATGGGAGTCTTGGGGTTAATTATCGCGTCTATAGTAAATTTATTCCTTGGAAGTAGTCCTCTCTATTTTGCAATATCGTTCATATCAGTAATAGTATTTACCTTAATGACTGCATATGATGCTCAGAGAATCAAAGACGTTTATTATAGATATAATGATGGCTCAGAGGCTGCAGCCACTAAGCTGGCGATACTGGGTGCAACTAGTCTTTACCTCAACTTTATCAATATATTCCTCAATCTACTCAGGTTACTTAACTTGTTCAATAATAGGGACTAGATGTTTTCCTTTTTAAGGAAAGGTAGTAAGAATTCTATAGTTTTCTTTTTAATATCTTTAGTCGTGTTGATGCTATGTCTTGCATATGCATCGGTGCCACTATATAGCATTTTCTGTAAAGCTACTGGATATGGTGGTACAACAAGAAAAGTGACTAACACGACAATAAGTGCAATTGACCAAAAAATCAGGGTTCACTTCAATGCTGATATAATGTCCGATCTACCTTGGGAATTTAAATCAGAAACTAACTACGTTGACGTAAACATAGGAGAACAAAGTTTAGCTTTTTATTACGCAAAAAATCTATCTGATCAGCCTTCATTTGGAATGGCGGTGTATAATGTTACGCCTTTCAAAGCAGGTAAGTATTTCAATAAAATTGCATGCTTTTGTTTTGAAGAACAAATGTTGCTACCAAAACAAAAAGCGGCTATGCCCGTATCTTTCTATATAGATCCTGAGATAATGCTTGATAACAACACAAAAGATTTGAGTGAAATAACACTATCATACACATTTTTTAAGCTTAAGTAACAGAATGTTTGCAAACCATGTCATTTCAGTAATCAATAGGGTGTCATCCCAGTGCTTGACACTGGGATCCAGAAAAATGTATAGCTCATACAGATAAGGTTGACTTTTTGCCATCCTATGACTTGATTATATAAAAAATCTGGATTCCAGCGTCACGCGCTGGAATGACAGGAAGTAACGCAAGAAGTCTATTGATTGTGGAAACAATAACTTTGCAAAATATTAATTATTAGATAACATAATCAAAGTTTTTATCTTACATTCATCATGGGTAGAGCTATACAAATAAAAAAAACTGGGGGACCAGAAGTATTAGAGTTTGTAGATAAGAGCATAGGTGAGCCAAAAGGTGAGGAAGTCTTAATACGTCATACAACTATCGGCTTAAATCGTTATGATTTAGAGCACAGAAAAGGTACACGCAAAATTAAAAATTTACCATCAGTGCTTGGAGTGGAAGCAGTTGGGGTTATTGAAAAACTTGGTAAAAAAATCAGTGATGGATTCAAAATTGGAGACAGAGTTGGATATTGCACAGCTCCTCCAGGGGCATATTGTGAAAAGCGCATTATACACCAGAAATATCTGATAAAAGTTCCAGATGACATATCTGATGAAGTTGCTGCTGCAGTGCTGTTTAAAGGTATGACAGCTCACTATTTAGTTAATCAATCTTATAAAGTTAGGCCTGGTACTTTCGTGCTAGTTCATGGGGCTAATGGTGGTTTAGGACAAATAATATGCCAATGGGCAAAGGATAAAAAAGGTGTAGTGATAGGTTCTGTAAGCTCTGATGAAAAAATGAAGATAGCTTTACAAAGTGGCTGCACATACGCAATAAACTACAATGATAAAGACTTCGTTTCTAAAGTTATGGAGATTACGCAAAATAGAGGAGTAGGTGCAGTGTATGACCCTATAGGTTATGCTACAAGCAAGCTTTCTTTTGAATCTTTAGGCAGGTTTGGCATATACGTTTCCTATGGGCAGATATCAGGTAACGCTCCTATTAGTTTTTCTTTACTTAGTTCACGTTCGTTATTTGCAACTGGAACCTCAATATACCATTATAAGCATGATAGATTCACATTAGTGCTTACCACAATGGAAATCTTCGAGATGATAAGAAAAAAACTTTTAACTGTACGGATCAATAAAAAATATAAATTTGATGAAATAATTCAAGCTCATCGCGATATGGAAAATAGAAAAGCGAGTGGGTTAAATATTATCAAAATCTCTTAAATAAACTAGTAATTTAAACTAACCATTCATTAAATCATATCAACTAGAACTTCACATATTTAATTCTCCTTTTGGGGGAATTAAAAGCATATAGCTAAACTGACTTAGGCTTACCGACAACCGTCATCCCGCTACTTGTTAGCGCCGCGGCGGTATGATGTCTTAGCTATAGATGCTGGTTTGTGTGATTTCAAGAGAAGCTTAGTAGACAAGTTGTGTTTTAAACCAAATTCGGTATTTTAAACTGAACATTTTCAATAATACCACCTGGCATAACTGAAATTTTTACACTCAGGTTTACTTTTAGGTAGTCCATTAATTCATCAACCAATATGTCAGGAGCAGAAGCACCTGCAGTGATTCCTATCTTTTCTATGCCCTGAAACCAGCTTTTATTCATACAGCTGTAATTATCAATTAAGTAGGCTCTTTTTCCTCTGACAGTGCACAGATCTAATAAGCGGTTTGAATTTGAGCTATTTTTACTTCCTACAACTAACACCATGTCTACAATTTCAGCTAGCTTTTTAACAGCATTTTGTCTGTTTTGCGTTGCATAGCATATGTCCTTTAAATCTGGCCCTGTAATGCTTGGAAACCTGAGCTTCAGGGCAGCAATAATGTCACGGGTATCGTCGATGCTTAATGTGGTTTGTGTAACATAAGATAAATTATCTGGATCTTTAACTTTTAAATTGCGTACGTCTTGCACAGTTTGCACTAAAATGATAGGATTATTTACTCTTCCTCTAATTCCCTTAACTTCTGGATGGTTTTCATGCCCAATGAGAATTAATTCTTTACCACTGTTTTCATACCTTTTTGCCTCCTTATGCACTTTGCTGACTAAAGGACACGTTGCATCAATCACTTGAATACCCTTTCTTTTTGCCTCATCTTCTATATTTTTTGATACTCCGTGCGCGCTGAAGATCAGTATTCCTCCATTATCTTCAATTTCCTCGATACTGTTCACAAAAACCACTCCTTGTCTCTTAAAGTCCTCTACTATATATTTATTGTGAACAATTTCGTGTAGCACATAAACTTGGCACTTGTTTTTGTATTTTTCTAAAGTAATAGCTAATATGTCCACAGCTCTTTTTACTCCGGCACAAAAACCTCGCGGCTCAGCTAAGATAATTTCCATTTTTGTCAAATCAAGTAAATATGCAAGCATTACTTAAAAATAAGCTCCGCTCACTGTGTTTTATAGTACCATTATTTACGTTTTATATAATAATTATTTTTCGCATATTCTCTTTAACATTTGATCAACCTACTACTTCAGAAAATTTTAGAAAAGATAGTACAGTACATAAACAACCTGATATTTTAGATAGAAATGGAGTGGTAATAGCAACAAATGTGCCCACAACATCACTATATACAGATGCAACCAAAGTAAAGAATCCGGAAAGTATAGCAGCACAACTGTATTCTATTTTGAATGATCTTGAATACGAGAATTCATATAGAGTACTTACTTCAAAAAAGAAATTTGCTTGGGTAAAGCGGCACTTGACTCCAAAAGAACTGTTAGCAATAAAAAATGCCGGCGTGCCAGGAATAAACTTCTATAACGATGTAAAACGTATATATCCTCACAGTAATTTATTTTCACACGTGCTTGGTTACACTGACATAGATGGCAACGGTATTGCAGGAGTTGAGGCATATATAAGTAAAAACAAACAACATTCTGTTATCCAAGTAGCTGACACTGGGGTCCAGAAAAAAATACGTAGATTCCAGCATTACGCGCTGGAATAACACCTTACCAGGGTATTCAACTATCCTTAGATACACGAGTGCAAAGCATAGTGCGTGAAGAGCTAACT
Source organism: Wolbachia endosymbiont of Drosophila tsacasi (assembly GCF_028982115.1). Lineage (NCBI taxonomy): Bacteria > Pseudomonadati > Pseudomonadota > Alphaproteobacteria > Rickettsiales > Anaplasmataceae > Wolbachia > Wolbachia endosymbiont of Drosophila tsacasi. The sequence continues at coordinate 6,128 of NZ_JAPQLJ010000031.1, forward strand.
AAAGCTGTAAGCAGATATCAGGCACTCGGCGGAGTAGAAATTATTTTAAATGTGAGAAATAGTGAAGTTATCTCAATGGTCAGTCTACCTGATTTTAATCCCAACCTACAGAATAAGGCAGAAGATGTACAAAAGTTTAATCGCGCCAGTCTTGGGGTGTATGAAATGGGGTCGGTATTAAAATACTTTACAATAGCCGCAGCGCTTGATGCAAACGTTACAAAAACTAGCGATTTATATGACGTATCAACACCAATCACCATTGGAAAGTATAAAATTCAGGACTTTCACAAATCTAAAACTCCAAAAATTACTGTGCAAGATATATTTGTAAAATCATCCAACATTGGTGCAGCAAAAATTGCAGTCAAATTAGGTATTGAAAAACAAGTAGAATACTTTAAAGCTATGAAGCTATTTTCTCCTTTGAAAATAGAAATACCAGAAAAATCTACACCGATAATTCCGGATAAATGGAGTGAAAACACTTTAATAACAGCATCTTATGGTTATGGCATAGCTGTAACTCCTATACATTTTGCACAAACTGCAGCAGCATTAATCAACAATGGAATATTTCATAACGCAACTTTGATATTGAATAAAAGAAGCATAGGAGAGCAAATTATCTCAAGAAAAACCTCCAGGGAAATGAGAAAATTATTACGCGCAGCAGTAACAGATGGCACTGGCAGAAAAGCAAAAATAAAGGCATATTCAATAGGGGGAAAGACTGGATCGGCGGAAAAAGTTATAGATGGTAAATATAGCAAAGATGCAAACATAGCGTCATTTATAGGAGTGCTAACTATGCTTGACCCAAGGTATATAGTGCTAATTGTTATTGATGAACCTCAAGGGATACACCATACCGGGGGAATAATTGCTGCGCCTATAGTAAAGAACATTATAAATAGAATAGCACCTATACTAAATGTTACACCTGAGATGTAAAATTATGATTGCTTTACTATAACTTCAAATCTATCATTACCAAAACCCTTATTAATATACCAAGAACCATCATCTTTAGTTACAAATTCAAGACCTTTAAGATTTCTTTTGATTGTCTTTCCATTTTGACCATCGATAGCGATATTAATATCGAATGTAATAACGTCTAGATTTATCATAGCTTCTTTCCCGCTGCACGAATTTAGACTGAACTTGCCTAACATGACATCATTAAATCTTATTTCCCCTGTATAGACATCACACTGACCGTCCACACAACACGTAGTTTCAATATAGAAAAGGTCTGACATATAAAATACCTTGCATTTATAAAAAAAGAGCTAAATATATATAGCTAGTGCAGCCCTACGCCACGCCGCTATAGTCGTAAACCTAGAGCACTTTAGCTATATAACCATAATACAGCTAGGAATGTAAAATTCAACAGTTAATTGTGTAAGGAAGTCTAAATTACTACATCTTAGAGGAATGGCTGTTTAGTTTTTTTTTAATCTTTTTTACCATGCTGTCAATCATATGCTTTATCCCTTGATATACAGAGTATATACCTTCGTCGCTACGCATATAAGCAGAACAGGAAAATACATTATGTTCTTCGTCTTCTATTGATAACCCTGTATCACACCTTATGTGTTTACCACCAAGCTTCTCTATCAACTGTTCTCTGTCATCTCCTATAGTTACCTTAACCTTACTTTCTTCTTTACCTATCTTGCTACTTAAAATTGAAACAATGATGGCTGGAGATATGCATATCGCTCCTATCGGCTTTTTTGTAACAAAAAATTCTGAAACTAATCTTTTAAATTCAGGCATTACTGTCACCATGTCTTTATTTTCAGATAAGTCAGATAAATTTTTCGCAACCCCGTATCCACCAGGTACAACTAGCATGTCAAAATTTTCAGCTTTGGCTCCTTTTAAGTCATATATTTCACCTCTTGCGATTCTTGCTGCTTCTACAAGTACATTCCTTTTTTCTTTCACTGCCTCCTTTATTTTATGATTCATAACTTGTGTGATATTGATATCAGGTGCAAAGCATTTAACATCCACATCCTGCTGATCAAGCACAAGCAGACTTAAAACCGCTTCTCTTACCTCTGCACCGTCAAGGTGACCACACCCTGATAAAACCACAGCAGCTTTTAATTTTTTTTCACCCATAAAGTACCTTAATTTCATGTAATCTAGATATTTTAATACAAATTCTATATTTGGAAAGAGGTCGTTATATTAATTATCTCATATTTATTATAATATAATTAATAATTAGTATATATAATTAGGCATATTTATAGTTGATGAAGTTGAATATGGCACCTACAAACAGTACGTTTTTTGACACTGACTACCCAGAACTAAGAAAAGCTATTTCAGATATAATAGAAAGCATTGCACAGTCCCCACAGGAAGAAAAAGGGAAGTTGTTTGAAGCCCTATCAGAACAAATTAGAGGGATGAACCTCAAAGATTTAGGTTTAGCAATTAATAACCAAGGCTTGCAAAAGGAGGTAAATAAAGAATTATTTATAAAACTCATTGAAGAAGCACTTAAAGGGTTAACTTCTGAAAACGTTGACTCAAAAATAATAGAAGAGGCGTTAAAATCTGTTAATCAGCAAGCAATAAGTAATGTTATAAATAATAATAAAGGTCTGCTGGACAATCTAGTCAATTATTTTAAATCAGCATCTGCAAATAAAAAAATTGGAATAGCTTCTACAGGAATAGTATTGGGAGTAGCATTTTCTCCGCTTATTGTGCTTGCTACATTAATAGCTTTTGTAGCTATTGGAGCGCGTTATGTAGGAATAGGTATAGGAAAGGCAGGGGAAAAAATAAAAGAAGGAGCGATTGAAGCAGGAAAAGCAGTGAAAAGTTCATATAAGGATTTAATAGATAAATTACCTGAGGTTCAAAGAAGAGAAAATAATTTTGAAAAGTTAATAAGCAATTTAATGGAAAAGAATCTTGAAGCTGATGAAGGAGAAAGAACAATGCTTAGTAATGAAATAAAAATAATAAAAATGCTTCAAAATCAAGAGCAACTAGCAGCCATAGGACAATTAATAGGGGAAGATAAGGCTGGTCTTTTGAACAATCTTATGAGCAAGGGTACTAGTACTCATAAGGAAGACATGGAGAAACTTGTAGATTTTATGAGCGAATTTCAACCTGCAATTATGGCAATTGGTAGTGACATAAAAGAGGTAGAACAAAAAGTTAATGAGAAAGCTCAGGAAATAAAGCCAGATTCTCAATTAGGTAGTTCAAATGCTGAACGAGTGAGTGAAGAAGGAATCATAGGACCGGGTTGATGCATTTGAGGAGCGTTTTGATGCAAAAATTACTATCAGAAAGTGGGGTTACGCTACTCCTTTTTATCCACTTTTTTGAGCAATCCACCTCCACATCTAACACACATCTCAGTAATTATAATATCCAATTTTTGATCATGTTTTTCTACAGGTAAATTTTTACAATATTGTTTCTCATAGGCTACACCTATAAATATTTTTCCAAGCGGCCGTAATTTTTTTATCATTGTATCATACCAACCACCGCCAAAACCTAATCTATTAAAATGATCATCAAAAGCAACAACAGGAGTAATGATTGTGTCGGGAATTACATCTTCATTTGTTTCGTTCCATCCATCAAATCTTAGCAACTGATTTTTATCAGGAACCGCTATTTTATAACCTAAATCGAATAAGCTATACATCAAAGGCACAACATTTATTTCCCCATCCATTGGAATGTAAGCCGCAATTGTTTTGCCTTTAACGTAACTTAAGTTATGATTAAAGAGATTAATCAGGGAATTTGCCGCATAAATGGAATAACTTTCATCAATATCTTTTCTTATAGCTCTATATTCCTCTCTTATTTCCTTTTTGTGCTGTTTAATATCTTTGAACATGATCTATCCATTTTGCAGTGAGTTTTTCTTGTAAACTATTTTGCTTTAAGCGCTCACTTAAAAAATCAAAGTCAATAAATTCCATATCCTGGTCTTGATTACTGCAACTATAAACAAAACTCCTTTCTCCTGTTTCCGTATTTATATGTTGCTGAACACACTGAGCGCAGATTTCTTTCATCATACACTGCATAGGAGAATTAACTGACGATATTGCTATGTGACTTGACTTCAGATATGGCTTTAAAATTGTTTTTCTAGCTTCATTCACAGCTTTCATCATTTTATCAGAACCTATAGTGATAATTTTATCTATAGTGTTTAAATTAATACCTAATCTTCCTTGTTGATAAGAGACTATTGCATCAACTATATTACCACGAAAGGATTTATCTTGATCTCTGCTTGTTTCTATCAATCCTTCTTCACATGCCCAAACTACTGCATTTGATGCACGCTCTATCAGTGCTCGTTTAAATACATCACTTAATTTATTATAGCCAGCAAAGTACAAAACCTTATTATTATTTTCAAGACACGCCTTCCCTATCGAAAATAATACTGCATTTCCAACTCCACCACCAATGAGCATTATATTCTTCATGTGCTATTTTAACTATATTTGTTCAAATTTTTTGAAATTTTATAGAACAAAGGTACACAAAGACAGAGACAAGGACACTTTCTGACTTCAACTATACCGATAACTAACAGCTGAATTTTTACGCATATCATCTAATAACAAGTTGCTTTGTATCATGATCTTTTGTTGATACATCTGCTGTTTAATTGCTTCTATACCCGCTACATTACTCTTGATATCACACAACATTATTAACTTTGCAATGCCATTTTCTCTCAATTCTACTATTTCATTCACGCTTGTTCTACTAAATAAAATCTGTAAATCAGGATTTAAATCTCGCATTTTTATTTCAAACTCTTTTGTGTTTGGCAACTTAAAATCATCTGCTAATTTGTCAAAATTTAAACAATTGACCTTTTGCTCTTTAAAATTAGAGAGTAAACTTTCTGAATCTTTAACCACAACTTGTTTTACTTTTAAAGTGCTTTCCAGCAGTGCATAATTAAGTTGTACCTTGTCTATGACTTTTATAATAGAGTAACCTTCACTGAAACTAACTGGACCTGCTATATCGCCGGTTTCTAGTCTTTCTAAAATGCTCTTAAGTTTATCTTTGAGCTGACTTAAATTAACTGTTGCTTTACGCATCTTTATTGGAGATTCTGGGTTATTACTATTACGTAATTTTTCTACTAAATCTTCAGCTATACCATAAACATCCTTGTCTTTTTGATCAGGAATTATAAACTCTTGGAACGTGATAAGATAATCCGGCTTTTCTGTTTGCCTTTTTACATCATCTACTTCTTTATCGCTTATATTAATAAATGGCACAATTCTTACTTCAATAATTTTGCTCCATAGTAACTGACATTTTATTTGTTTTCTTAAAATACTAAGATCTATATTATGCTTTTTTATGTATTGATCAATTTCATTAGCCTTAAGTTTAAAACTTTGGGTTAAAAATAATATGATAGCATTATCTAACTCCTCATTGCTCAATTTTATATTCAGCCTCTGCGCTTTATTGGTAATGATAATTTCGTCTATTAGCTCCCTAAGAATTCGAGGTCTTGCTTCTTTTTGATTAACACTTTGAGTGCCAAACAATGAATTTATAAAGTTGATGCGTTTTTCGATATCTAAATTTGAAATTGGCTCACCATTTACATCTGCAACAATTTCAATCTCGGTTGCAAGCAACCTAAGTGGCAACACTATCAACAGTAAAATTAGTATTTTATACATACAAGTAAAGTTGTTTAGTTAATAACCAATTCTATAATAAATACTGAGTCAATGCTAGCCAACTTTTTAATAGTTAAAGACGGAAATAAAAAGAAACCATTGCAACAAGAACCAGGTAAACAGGCTAAAAACATGCCAATATAGCAAATTCAGACCGTGCTAAACAGTATACGGAAGGAGAGGGATTCGAACCCTCGATACGACTTTTGGGTCGTATAACGGTTTAGCAAACCGCCGCCTTCAGCCGCTCGGCCACCCTTCCAAATTTAGAACCTAAAGATTATATAATACCAAGACCTCTACCGCCTGTCTAATGCTTTTAATCGCGATATTTGTATCTGAACAGACAATGGCGTCAACTTAAGAGCCTCCATCAGCAAACTCTCCTAAAGACATGATGGCGTTATCTACTTTATTGCGGCTATACAATCTTCCTGTTAACTTTAGCACGTATACTTAAAAAGAGCTTGAAAATCTTTTGGCGAATAATTTCCGACCAGCACTTGATAGAGTTTCTGTCTCATTACACCAAATTGACCTTACCCAGAAAAAGTAGAGAGGAAGTTAAGACGTTTTTGTCATGAAAATGATGCATCAAATTGTTCAGGGATGCAATAGTTAATAGTAGAATGACGTCGTTGTTTATTATAAAAAATTTCAATGTATTCAAATATGGCAGTTCTAGATTGTTGAGCAGAGTGTTGTGAAGGATCAATAAGTAGCTCTCTTTTGAGTGAGCTGAAAAAGCTTTCTGCAGGTGAGTTATCATAACAACAACCCTTATGACTCATGCTAGAGATAATATTTTTTCTATTTAATAAGAATTGGTGCTTTTTAGAAGTATATTGTGACCCTTGATCACTATGAAACAGTAGATCTTTGGCGGGTTTGCGTTTATTAACAGCCATAAATAAAGCATCTATAATTAATTGTTTATCCATTGGACTACTCATTAACTACCATACGTGAATATAAGTCAATTATTGCTGCCAAATATAGCCAGCCTTCTTTGGTTTTTATATAAGTAATATCAGTTACCCATACCTTATTGGGCTGGTCCGTAGTAAAATTTTGATCCAGGATATTTGGAGCTATAATCCTACTGTCTGTTTGCTGTTTTTTAGTTTTGAATCTTCTTCTAAGCTTAGCTTAAATGCCATTTTTTTGCATTACATCTTGCACTGTTTTGATGTTATAATTTTTGCCTAAAGCTTTTAGTTCAGCATGGATTTTAGGAGCTCCGTACCTGCATTGTGATGCTTGATATATTTTTTGAATATCTGCTAGAAGCTCCTCTCTTGCTAATTCTTTATTGCTTTTCTCCTGAGCAACCCATTTATAATAACCACAAGCAGATACATTTAAAAACCTACATAACTCCTGTATTTTATAGCTGCTTCTATGCTCTTTTATAAAAGAATATTTTACTCCTTTTGGCTGGCAAAATATCCCAGGGCTTTTTTTAAAATGTCTCTTTCCCTAGTTATTCTTGCTAACTCTTTCTTTAAGTCAAACCTTTCTTTGTCATAAGTAGCTAACTTTCCTTTGCCTGGAAATGCATCTACTCCTGACATTTTTTCATTATATTTTCTTACCCATCTGCTTAATAAATCTCCACTCATGCCTAAATCTCTTGCTATTTTTGCTGACGGTTGACCTGTTTCTCTTACTAGTTTTATTGCTTCCAATTTAAACTCTATTGTATATTCCCTTCTGTTTCCCATATTACACCTCTTTGAAAAAACGTTCTATTTTACTTCAAAAACGTCTTAACTTCCTCTCTACTTTTTCTG
>NZ_JAPQLJ010000032.1:0-20976 GCF_028982115.1 Wolbachia endosymbiont of Drosophila tsacasi
GCACTGGGATGACAGCATCATAAAGAAACCAGTGTCAGCTACTTGAATGACATCATAGGGGCTACTTTCATGACATCATTCTCTTTCCTGGATCCCAGTGTCAGCTACTCGGATGACACCATTTGTTGTAAACTCACTTTTACTCTATGGTCTTGCCGCTATCCTGAACGGATACCTTTTTTTTCATTTGCTTAAATATTTATAGCTAACATGAACTGGGCAGTGCGTCACACGCTGACCATTTACTGTGCAAATTACCTTCAAAAACAAACGTTCGTACACATATATTCTAGTTATATGATAAAATAAATGAAAAACATCAATTATCTAAATGAAATTCACATCTTAAAAGGATCATATACATCGATTTCCTTAGAATTACTCTTTTTCAATTTTTCACTTAATAATCTTAAAATAGGCTGTAAATCACCATTAATTGATAAGCACAGCACTTCTTTATTAAGATAATTGGCTAGGTGATTCTTCTTTTCTAGAATTTCCGCTTCTCTCAGCAAGTCGCATTTGTTTAATACTACAATCTCTTCTTTTTTAACAAGATCACCATTGTAAAGTTCCAATTCATTATGGATACAACTATAAGCCGAAACAACGTCATCATGAGTTACATCGATTAAATGAAGTAAAATTTGACACCTTTCTATGTGCTTTAAAAATTTATGTCCGAGCCCAACTCCAAGGTGAGCATCGGTGATTATTCCAGGAATATCTGCTATTACAACTTCGCTATCATCCACTTTTGTCACACCTAAGTGGGGTCTTACGGTGGTAAATGGATAATCGCCTACTTTTGTATCGGAATTTGAGCAGCGAGTCAAAAATTTTGATTTACCTGCGTTTGGCATGCCAATAATTCCAACATCTGATAAAACTTTTAGTTTTAATAATACATGTTTTTCTTCGCCAGGCTGACCGTAAGTAAAATGTCTTGGTGCCTTATTAGTAGAAGATTTAAAATTAGTATTTCCAAGTCCACCTTTTCCACCCTGTGCTACTTGAAATTCTATACCAGACTTGTCAAGGTCTACTATTATCTCCTCACTTTCTTCATCAACTATTTGTGCACCGACTGGAACTCGAAGTATAACGTCTTTCCCCGCTGTGCCAGATCTATCCCTGCCTGCACCATTTTTCCCATTATCTGCTTTAATGTGTCTTCTATAACGAAAATGAAGCAAAGTGTTAAGGTTAGCGTCGCTGATGAAAACTATGTTTCCACCTTTTCCTCCGTTACCGCCGTTTGGCCCACCAAATTCAACGAACTTTTCTCGACGAAAACTTGCACAACCGTCACCACCATCACCGGCTTTTAAACACAATTTTACTTCATCTATAAAACCCATGCTAACCCACGATAATATTTAGCATCTTTTCCTAATGTGCCTTCTATTCTCATTAGCTCGTTATACTTCGCTAGCCTATCAGAACGCGACAGTGACCCGGTTTTTATTTGCCCGCAATTTGATGCAACTGCTATATGAGATATTGTTGTGTCTTCTGTTTCACCTGAGCGGTGAGAAATAACAGCTTTGTAGTTGTTTGATTTTGCCATTTCAATAGCAGCAAAAGTTTCTGTTAACGTCCCTATTTGATTTGGCTTGATCAGTACAGCATTTGCCATTTTTTCTTCTATTCCTTTGCCTATTAGTTCACAATTTGTAACAAATAAATCATCCCCAACCAATTGAATTTTACTCCCCAATTTTGCAGTAAGTAATTTCCAACCTTCGTAATCATCTTCACTTATTGCATCTTCTATAGAAATTATTGGATATCCTTCCACAAGATTACAATAATATTCAGTCAATTCTTTTGAAGTAAGCTCTTTATTTTCAAATTTGTAAATTCTATCTTCATAAAAAGTAGATGAAGCAACATCAAGGCCTAGTGCAAAATCACTTTGTGCTGAATAACCTGCTGATTCTATAGCGTATATGATCAAGTCAAGTGCTTCTTCAGTACTTTCAATATTTGGTGCAAAACCACCTTCATCTCCTACGTTTGTGCTATAACCTTTTTTCTTAAGAATGCTACGTAAGTTGTGGAACACCTCCGCAGATATTCTGATTGCTTCACTGAAAGTCTCAGCACCGACCGGAAGAATCATGAATTCTTGGAAATCGAGCTTATTGTCTGCATGTACTCCACCATTAATTATGTTAATGAGTGGAACCGGCATAACACTCATCTGCTCTCCTCCCAAATATCTATACAACGGTATTTTGAAACTGTTTGCTGCTGCTTTTGCAACCGCAAGAGACACACCCAAAGTTGCATTTGCTCCAAGTTTAGATTTATTTTTTGTTCCATCCAGTTCAATTAATGCTTTATCAATTGCACTTTGGTTTGTTGCATCCATGCCAATGATTTCATTTGCTATCACTCCATTTACAGCTTGAACAGCTTTCAGCACTCCTTTACCACAATACCTTTTCTCATCTTGGTCTCTGAGTTCCAAGGTTTCTAGTTTACCAGTTGAAGCTCCAGAAGGTACAGATGCTCTACCTATTACTCCATCACAGAGTTCAATTTCCACCTCAACAGTTGGGTAACCCCTGCTATCTAAAATTTCTCTTGCAAATACGTTGTTGATTATCTTATTCATTACATTAAACCTTTACTAGATTCACAATTGTGTGCACGGAACGTTCTGTCTCGGAAGATGTTATCCCAGCGCTGTAACATTTCAGTGTATGAACATTGCAATATACAGGTAATTTGAGTAGCGGATGGTGTCATTCCAGTGCTTGACACTGGAATCCAGCTTTTACTATACAGCCACCTGGTGTGCTCATTTACGATTAAGTTTTCTGGATCCCAGTGTCTGGGCACTGGGATGACATCATTCTTAGTGGAAGTTACCCCCATATCGCAACGTTCGTACAGTTGTGTGCTCCGACACTGGGATCCAGTTTTACTACACAATTTTATCATATAAATCCTCCCAGTCTGGATTCTCTTTCTCGATTAAATTCATTTTCCATTTTCTTTGCCAACTTTTTAAAAGCTTTTCTCTAGTAATAGCTAAATTTATGTCTTGAAACTCTTCGAAATAAACCAATCTATAAACACCGTATTTTGACGTAAAACTAGAAATAGTTTCACTTTTATGTTCATAAATTCGTTTTATCAGATTTGATGTCACACCTACGTATAAAGTTCCGTTGCGTTCACTTGCAAGTATATAAACATAATAACTCTTCATACATAGTTGACTGGATTCCAGTGTCAAGCACTGGAATGACACCGGTACTTGCATTTATTCTATCGTTTAACTAGATGTTTGTATAGTTTCTGCTATGAGCTTCGCAGTTTCCTTTGCCAATTTATCTATATTACTACCAGCACCAATAAATAATACTACATCGCCTAAATTTGTCGAATCACTAATAAAACGTGAAATGAGTAGAGAATCATTCATGATTTTTACGCTATCAAACCCATTACTGATTAAATCTTTTTGTATATCATCAATCCCACAACCAGGAATAGGCTTATCTTCTGGGGGATGAACAGGAGTGAGGATGACATAATCAAACATCATGAAAATTCGTATGAATTCATTAAAAAAATTACGAATGCGAGCAAAACGAAGTGGTTCGATAATTCCTATTACTTTTCCTTTAGTAATCGAACGTGCAGCTGTTAAAGTTGCATATATTTCATTTGGATGATGGGCATAATCCTCAATTAACTTAACACCTTTAATATTGGCAATCAAAGAGAATCTTCTTGCTACTCCTTGAAATTCCAAAAGGCCTTTTTTAATCTCAGCATTGCTAATCCCGAGCTTTATCGCAACTGATATTGCAGCCAAGGCGTTGCTGACCTTATGCATCCCTATTGCATTTGCTAGTATTACATTTTTTATGTTTCTGGATTCCAGTGTCACGCACTGGGATGACAGAGGGTGATGTGATGACACCTGCTTTCTTGTCATGCAAGTAGCTGAGACTGGAATCCAATTGTTCAACACATCAAATTCTATGCTGTTAGCATGCTGCTTAATATTAACAGCTTTAATATTGGCACCCTCAAATCCAAACATCATAGAGTTACTTGCATCATAATTAATGCCTACAGAATCAGGCAAAACTGCAAAACCTGCTTTGCTTATAAACTGAGAAAACGCATTTTTAATATCGTCGAATGTACCATAATGATCCATATGATCGTCGTTAATACTCGTTATGACAGCAATATTTGCAGGAATTTTTAGCATGGTTCCATCAGACTCATCAGCTTCGATTAAAAAAATGTTACTCCTTCCAAGTCTTGAATTACTCTGATACGAATTTAGTATTCCTCCTACAATTACAGTTGCATCAATATTAGAATGATCAAAAATAGAAGCAATCATAGCCGTTGTTGTCGTCTTTCCACTTGAACCTGAAACTGCTATCACATATTTATCTTTCATAATTTCAGTAAGTATGTCTGATCTATGCAAAATGGTTTTATTGTTATTTCTCGCTGTTACTAACTCCACATTATCAGATTCTATCGCAGAAGAATATACAACTATTTGAGCTTGGCTTATATTATTAGCATTGTGACCAATAAAAACCTCTATGCCCAGCCTTTGTAATCTATCTACATTGTTGTTTGACTGTGCATCACTGCCTTGAACTTTGCAATCGGAATTGTGAAGAATTTCAGCAATGGCACTCATTCCGATTCCACCTATACCAATTATATGTATTATTCTTTTTTGAGTTTTGTTAATATTTAGCAGTAGATGTTTACTCATTACTAAATTTATTATAGTATAATTTAAAATCCTCATAGTATCGAACCCTCTTACCGAATACAATGATAAAAAACTTAGCCTTCCTATGTCTAATATTTGTTTTGATGAGTAGTTGTAGTTTTAGCAACAGGTTTAATTGCACTGCAGGTCATTATAAAATTGGCTGCAGCTACACAATAAATGGTATAACTTATTATCCAAAAAACTGTAAACACTATGAAGAGATAGGGATAGCGTCGTGGTATGGAATAGAAGATCATGGCACGCTTACAGCAAATGGTGAAGTGTTTAACCGTCACTTGATCTCTGCAGCGCATAAGACTTTGCCCTTACCCTGCTTTGCTCTTGTCACTAATTTAGAAAATGGAAGAAAGCTTGTTGTAAGGATTAACGATAGAGGGCCTTTTATTGAAGGCAGAATAATAGACTTATCAGAAAAAGCAGCTCAAGTCTTAGGATTGCATAAAGTAGGGCTTGCAAAGGTAAAAGTCCAATACCTAAGAAAGATGTCAGAACAATTGATACAAAATACTCCTCATTACAGAAAGCAATATGAAAAAGAAATGCAGAAACGTCACCCAAAACAAGACAGTGCAGAAAGTAAGGGGTATGTTGCATTTTTTAAAAGTGCTCAGGCTGCTAAATCAACTGCATCAAAGCTTCGCAATCAAGGAATAAAAAATGTTAGATTACTTTTTAAGAACGATCAGTATTGCGTGAAAGTGAGTTATAGGTAGTGGTGAGTACAGAATTCGAAAGATTTGGTTAATGTAAGAAACGCTGGCTAACTATTGTAAGTTAAAAATGTGATATAAAAAAGGTATCAACAATTTATAGCTATACTGCCGCTGCTCTCCCTCGTCATACCGCCGCGGTATCTCTAGATCCCGCTGCGGTATGAAGGTTTTTCAAATTGTCGTAAGTCAGTTTAGCTATAGCATTATAGAGACAAAGATCGAAATTTACTTATTTACGTCTCCAGTTTCATCATGTATAATGGAGACAAAGATTTATATTTTGTATTTTATGTCTCCGTTATTTATTGGTAGGCAAGCTGAATTAAAGCAACTGCTGGAGCTTACAGAAAAAAATACTGCTTCTTTTGTAGTAGTCAAAGGAAGGCGTCGTGTAGGAAAAAGTCGTTTAATTCAAGAATTTGGTAAGTATTTTGAGCAATATTACTCATTTATAGGTTTGCCACCAGAAAAGCACACTACAATATCCCATCAACTTAATGAATTTTCTAGACAAGTTGCTAGACAATTTAATACATCTTTTGCTAGATATGACGACTGGAGTGACTTACTATGGGCAGTTGGTGAACGTCTACTATCAGGGAAAATATTATTGCTATTTGATGAAATTTCTTGGATGGGCTCAAAAGATCCAACTTTTTTAGGCAAAATAAAGAATTTTTGGGATACACAGCTAAAAAATAATAACAAACTAATTTTTGTCGTTTGTGGATCTGCATCATCTTGGATCGAGAAAAATATACTTAGTAGTACTGGTTTTGTAGGAAGAATATCGTTGACTTTAACACTCGGAGAATTATCACTTTCTGATTGCAACAGATTTTGGTCAAAAAATATTTCAGCATACGAAAAGTTTAAGGTGCTTGCAGTAACCGGTGGAATTCCAAAATATTTAGAAGAGATAAATTTTAAACACAGTGCTGAAGAAAATATTAAAAAGCTTTGTTTTATAAAAGGCGGGTTTTTAGTTGAGGAGTTTGACCAAATATTTTCAGATCTATTCATGCGAAAAACAGCTTTTTATAAGCAAATAGTGAAAGCTCTTTCTACTGGAGCTAAAGAACAGGAAGAAATTTGTACTGCTTTAGATATTGCAAGACATGGACGCATTTCTGAGTATCTACATGAGCTGGAGCTTGCCGGTTTTATTGCAAAGGATCATACTTGGAATATAAAAACGGGTACTGATTCACGACTCAGGAAGTACAGACTTCAAGATAATTATTTAAGGTTTTACCTAAAATATATTGAAAAAAATCTAGGAAAAATTAATCGCGACACCTACTCTATAGGGTTACTTACATCTCTACCAGAGTGGCACACAATTATTGGACTTCAGTTTGAAAATTTGGTGCTTAACAATAGAAAGAGCATACATAATATCTTGAGAATTGATGGAATAGTAAGCGAAAATCCATTTTTTCAGAGGAAGACAGGTGCTGGTTGTCAAATTGATTACATGATTCAAACAAGGTTTAACACCCTCTACATTTGCGAAACCAAATTTTCAAAAAATAAAATCGGTCATTCAATAATACAAGAAGTACAAAAGAAAATAGATACACTAAAGCGTCCAAAAGGTTTTTCATGCCGTCCAGTTCTTATTCACGTTAATGGTGTGAGTGATGACGTTATAGATAGTGATTACTTTTCAAACATAATTGATTTTGGAGAATTATTGAATTGTAAGTAATTCTTGCTCTATTTTTTCAACTTTGTGTTGTTTAACATTGGAACAAGATTCCAGATGACATCTTTCATGAACTCTTATTATAACAATGTTCGTACAGATGTGCGCGGTATCTCAGCCGCTAACACGTAGCGGAATGACAGCAGTCCTACGTCATACCACCGCGGTATCTCTTAGCCGCTAACACGTAGCGGGATGACGGTTGTCGTTTAGCTACAAACATTAAGAAATTTACCAAATAAAAAAAAGGCAAAAGAAACCCCGTGTTAGCTAGTTGTCACTCTCTAATCCTGCAAATTGGCGTACTATACTGTCTTAAACGACTTATAAGCGCGTTTCAGCTTATATAGGTAAAAACCCAGAAATGTTGTGAAGACATAAGGTGCACATAGTGCAAAAAATTAAAAATAAGATGCCAACTACGTTGTTTTCTTGCTGTTTAATCTGCACAGATGAAGATAACTGAATACCTTCAGTACCATGATAGGGGGCTGGTGGAGTTTGTCAAGTGATTTTTGTCTCTCCATGCTACTTGGATGATGCCACATAAATTAATAAATAGGAAAACTACTACAAATCCTTTCAATTTTAGTTTTTGCTGCTTTTTCGACACTTGAGCTATTTCCGTTGATTAATCCCTGAATCACTTCATTTATTAAACTAGCTACTTCTTTAAAATTTTCTGCCTCAAGTCCGCGTGTTGTCTCAGCAGCGGTGCCAAAACGGAGCCCTGAGGTGATGGTTGGCTTTTCTGTATCAAATGGCACAGAGTTTTTATTGCAGGTAATACCAGCCCTCTCAAGGCTATCTACAACGTCTTTTCCAGTTAATTTCTGCGATCTTAAGTCAACTAGCACTATATGAGAGTCAGTGCCACCGGTTATAATGTTGAGTCCATGCTTTTGCAATTCTTGAGCTAGTACTTTCGCATTTTCCACGATTTTCTTGCTATAAGTTTTAAACTCTGGCGCTAACGCTTCTTTAAATGCAACAGCTTTTGCAGCTATCACATGCATAAGTGGCCCGCCCTGCAATCCTGGAAAAACTGCAGATTGAATTTTTTTATGTAATGCTTCATCATTTGTCATCACCACCCCACCACGAGGACCTCGCAGAGTTTTATGAGTTGTGGAAGTCATAACATGTGCATATTCAGCAGGAGACGGATATTCACCTGCTGCAATAAGTCCCGCATAGTGAGCAATGTCCGCAAGCAAATAAGCACCAACTTTATCTGCAATTTCGCGAAAACGTTTGAAGTCCATTTTCCTTGGATAAGCAGAAGCGCCAGCTATGATCAATTTGGGTTTATGCTCCAGCGCCAGCTTTTCTATCTCATCCATATCGAGCAGATAAGTGTCTTTGTTAACTGTATACTGAATTGACTTAAACCACTTACCAGAAAGGCTAGGTGCTGCACCATGAGTTAGATGGCCACCACAACTCAGTGATAATCCAAGTATCGTATCGCCCGGAGTAAGCAGTGAAGCAAATACCTCCTGATTTGCCTGAGAACCAGAGTGAGGTTGAACATTTGCAAACTTAACACCAAACAGCCTACAAAGCCTCTCTATAGCCAGATTTTCAACTTCATCTACATAGTCACAACCACAATAATATCTTTTACCAGGATACCCTTCTGCATATTTATTAGTCAGAAAAGAGCCCTGCGCTTCCATCACTGCTTTACTTGCAAAGTTTTCTGATGCAATCAGTTGCAACTGCGACTTTTGACGCTGCAATTCTTTCTCTATAGATTGATAAACTTCATTATCAAAAGACTTCAGACTATTTTTAGAGTCACAAATCCTTTCTGAAACACTTGTCATAAGAACTTTTCTTTAACCACATAAATCCAAAAACAGCTAAAAGCAAACATACAGGAATAATTGATATTGCTTTTACTAGTAACTCAGTACCATACACAGGATTTCCTTGTACTACCATTCCATTCCAACATAAATCTATTATTTTTGCAATTCCTGTATGAAAAAAATAGCCAAAAACCATAACTATCATGTTTGATATAGCTGTGGCTAAGCCTACCAAGTTACTGTTCACATAACTTATTGCTTTGTAAATAGTAATTACCTGATACCCAGACGCAAAGCCGATAACAAGAAGTGCAGGTAGTGCAATATATAAACCACCAGCTTGCGTGAAAAGTAAGAGGAAGCTAGCAATCATAGCAAAAGAACACGCAATAATCACTTCATAATGTTTGTCTGGATATTTCTCGAGCAAGTAAGCTAAAAAGAATGATCCAGTTCCCATACCTATAAACATAAGTGAAGAAAGTGAAGATGCCAGATCTCCGGTCATTTGATATGCTTCACATAAGAACGCTTTTGCCCAACCATCAGCAAAACCTTCTAGTGGCCCAACCATTAAGCCACCAAAAAAACTGATTAGAATGATATGTTTGTTGAAAAGCACAGTTTTTAAATCTTGAAATATATTGTCACTTGCACTTTCTTCTGAACTACTGCTTGGTGTTATTAAAACCAACAGCAGAGCAAGCAAACAACCAAACGCCGAGAAAGTGTATATAACATAATTCCAAACAAACTTATTGAGCAAGAAGTCTAGAGGTAATCCACCATAAACAGCTCCTAATAACCCTATTACTATAGACAAGCTAGCCATTCTTGCTGATTTTTCTTGTGAAAAATACATACTTGCAACTTTGAAGAGCCCAATTGCTGAAGCAGATGATCCAATTCCGACAATTATTCTACCAAGTATTGAGTAATACCACTCATCAAAACATATCAGCGGCAATGTCCCAGTAAATGTCAAGATAATGCATGCAGGCAAAACAAACTTTGGCCCAAATCTATCAAGAGCAAGACCAACAGGTATGTGAGCAAGCGTATAGCCTATATAATAAAGCCCACCAAACTGACCAACGTCTGTAATACTTATGTTGAATTTCGTTATTAACTCAGGCGCAATTATGTTTGGAATTACGCGTAATATATATTGGTATGCATAAAACAGTGACGCCAACAACCAGATTAAAAAATTCCTCTGCAATACTTTACCCCAAAGCTAGTATTATAGATACTCTGTTTATAGAAAACAATATTTTTATGAATACTTATTTTAATTTACCGGAATTTTATACAGTTGAACTCATAGCCAACGTAAGTAGTTTATGCATTAACTAAATTTTCCAGG
Source organism: Wolbachia endosymbiont of Drosophila tsacasi (assembly GCF_028982115.1). Lineage (NCBI taxonomy): Bacteria > Pseudomonadati > Pseudomonadota > Alphaproteobacteria > Rickettsiales > Anaplasmataceae > Wolbachia > Wolbachia endosymbiont of Drosophila tsacasi. The sequence goes on from NZ_JAPQLJ010000032.1 coordinate 10,394, forward strand.
TTCAAGTTTGGATGATGGAAAAAGTTCACTTTTTCTATTTTTAAAAGAGACCTTTTATTTTACTTATAATTTTTTCTACCATATCTACAACTGGCTCATGAATAAGGTATATGAAAAAATTACACCACAAATGATAAGTATATTTATGATTTTGCCCTTATTCATCTTTATCTTAAGCTTTAGTTTTGTTACAAAGTCCATTTTATTTACGCTTTTATTTTGTGATAAAAATTATACTTTAAATAATATAATTTTTAGTAAAACTTAGCTTTAAGAACATCTTAGTTAACCTAATATTAACCTTTTCGCGTGTAAAATATAATATAAAAGCAAGGTGAGTGAATGAGCATAAATACAATAGACAATACACTGCAAAACTACATAACAAAATGCATCGAGCAAACATTCGCAGCACACACAGGCAATAGACATGACAAACTGTACAGGAAACTTTTAAACGACATAGAAGAGATAATAAAACTTACTGTAAATGAGGCAAAACATTATGATAAAAGCCTAAAAGAAGTACACAATGATCCAAGATTTAATAAGAAATTTGTTCAAGCTTTCGCCAAATACCAGGTATTAGAATTTTTAAACACTCACTTAAAAAAGAAAGAGATCGTTGCAGAGTTTTATAATGAACACCATATCAATAAAGGTGATTTAAAAATTCTGGAAGAGGGGAAAGATCTAATAGACAAAATAAACGATATTAATCTAGTTCAACAAAATGAAGAAAGTGAGGTGCTGAATATTAGAAAGACACTTGCTCACTCAATAAAAACGCCTTCCATAGAAAAATACAAGTTAGAACATTCAAGATAATCTTAGTGAATATTTTTGATGCGGTGAAATGGGTAATTTATGGATAGTCTATTTCATTTTAACTCCTGGCACGCTTTAGTAATACTACCACATCCAATTTCTAATTGTTCCTGAGAGGTTGCATAAGAAATTCTGACAAAATTTTCTAGACCAAACGCAATCCCTGGAACCACAGCAACTAAATGATCCTCTAGCAGGTATTCAGTGAAATCAAGATCATTATTTATTACTTTACCACTTTTTGTACTCTTACTGAGCAATCCTTCACACGAGACAAATAAATAAAATGCGCCTTGCGGAATGGATGCTGATAATCCCGGAGCAGAATTTAGTTTTTTCACCATAAAATCTCTACGATTCTTAAAAATACTTGTTCTTTCTTTCAAAAAACTATGGTCACCGTTTAATGCTGCTGCTGCTGCTGTTTGTGCTATCGAATTTGGGTTAGAAGTGCTCTGAGACTGCAACGTAGAGATGGCTTTTACTACATCACTTCTACCTGCAATATACCCTATTCTCCAGCCTGTCATTGCATAGGCTTTTGACACTCCATTGACTACAAAAACTCTGTTGTAAAGCTTCGGCTCAACCTGAGTGATAGTAAAAAACTTTTCGTCGTATATTATATGCTCATAAATATCATCTGTAACGACATTCACATGTGGATATTCAAACAATATTTGTGCTATGTCTTTCAATTCATCATATGTGTACACAACTCCTGCAGGATTGTTCGGTGAGTTAAGAATTAACCATTTAGTCTTTTTAGTTATCCTGCTTTTCAATAATTCCGCTGTCAGTTTAAAATTTTGTTTACATTCCACTACAACTGGTAAGCCCCCAAAAAGATTTACCATATCAACATATGAAACCCAATAAGGAGCTGGAATAATAACTTCATCTCCAGAGTTAATTGTTGCCATAAACAAATTGAATAACACCTGCTTAGCGCCGGTACCAACACAGATTTGGTTAAACGTGTACTCGAGGTTATTATCCCTTCTTAACTTATTAATTATTGCTTCTTTCAGCTCACGCGTTCCATCAACAGCAGTATACTTAGTTTTACCTTCACTTATTGCTTGAATAGCTGCTTTTTTTATATGATCTGGAGTATCAAAATCCGGTTCTCCTGCAGCTAAAACACAAATCTTTTTTCCTTCATTTTTCAACTTATTTGCCTTATCAGTTACAGCAATCGTAGGTGATGGTTTTATTAGGGACATTCTTTTTGCAAGGTCTGACATATCTTACTGAAGCTAAATTCAAATGATAAACCCTGTACAGCAAAAAAGCTAGGAATTTTGTGTATTGTATTAGTAGCTTTTTACTAAATTCACCAACGCAGTGATATTTTCAACTGGAGTATCAGGGAGTACTCCATGTCCGAGATTAAATATGAAGGGTGAATCTCTAAAGCAATCTATTATACGTTTTGCTTCTTTTATCGCTTCCGTTTTATTATAGGCTAAAAGATTAGGATCAAGATTTCCTTGTAGAGGGATTTTTAGATTCGCTTTCGCCCATTCTATTGGAACATCATAATCTATACTTACTGCAGATACACCTGTTTGTTCGCAGTAATTCTTATAAAGATTTCCAGCAGACTTTGGAAATCCTATTATTGGAAAATCAGAAAATCTATCCTTTATTGCCAAGGTAATTCTCTTTGTTGGTTCGATAACATATTCTTTAAACAATGGTTCCGATAATGCACCAGCATTACTGTCAAATAGCTGAATAACATCTGCTCCAAATTCTATCTGTTTAATTAGATAAATAATCGTTGCTTCCGTTATTCGTTCAATTATTTCCTTCAAATAAGAAGGATAAAAATTTAATACTTTGGAAAAAGTTTTGCTGCTTCCACCTTCTATGATATATGAAGCTACTGTCCATGGGCCACCAGCAAATCCTATAAGAGGCTTTTTTTTTGATAGCTGACTTCTGACTTTCTTTATAGCGTTTAGAATTGGTAAAATTTTAGCTTCAATGTCTTGTAGACTTTTCAATTCTTTAGGATGCTTTATAGGTTTTATTCTTGGGCCCACATTGCGCAGGAAATTCACATCACAACCCAAAACATCAGCTATTATTAAAATGTCTGAAAAAATTATCGCTGCATCCATGTCAAATCTTGTCACCGGCTGTAACGTCAATTCTGTCACTAAATCTGTATTGTAGCATATCTCCATAAAATTATTCGTATTTTCCACTGCTTTGCGGTACTCAGGAAGAGACCTGCCAGCCTGACGCATTAGCCAAATAGGCACTCTTTCACCTGGCTCATTTTGTTTGATAACCTCTACTAGTGTTGTTTTACTGTTTTCCAATCTATTTTATCTATTCTTCTATATATCAAAGTATAGTAGTAATAATAGTTCTATCAACAAATTGTTACTAACTTAAAATTCAGTAAAAATTGGCGTTGTTTAATTTGTGGATAAATATGTTAAGAACTTCTGTATGCTATTGATTTTCTGTTATGATTTATGTGTATAAGTAAGATGTTCAGAGTGTCAGTAATTTTCTTTTATGGAAAATATTTTACCATCATGTATTGTTACATAACTATGTATATGTCGTTGAAAAAATTGTTGATCAATTGTTGGTATTTTATATTAACAAATAATTCACAAATTAATTTGACATTATTCACATGCTTATTAAACATTTAATAACAGTTTTTTTGATAAATCTGGTCTGAAAACGTTTTTGCCATTACAGGGAATAAATTGAGTAAAAAAAGAGCCTTAGTAGAAAAAATAGCATATGGAATTTTTCTTTTCCTTTTCAAAAAAGCTTCTGTGTTGAAAAAGTGTGCGACTGAAGCATTAACGAAAGATCTGTCAGACCTTAATATATTTAATGGTCTATTAAAATTCCGCGATTGTGGTATAATAGATATAATGACTCCACGTACAGAGATATGCGCAGTAGATATTGAGTCAAGCGAGCGTGAAATAATAAAGAAGATAAAAAACACTTGCCACACTAAAATACCAATTTATAGAAATAACTTTGATAACGTAATAGGCTTTTTTTATGTAAAAGATGTTATTTTTAATAGGGATAAAAATTTTAATCTGAGAAATATTATACAAAGCGTAATATTTGTTCCGCCTTCGATGAAAACAACTAATCTTTTTGTTAGGATGAAATCTTCTAAATCATACTTAGCTATTGTATTGGATGAATATGGTGGAACTGATGGTTTAATTTCAATAACCGATCTTATAGAGGAGCTGATACCAAACATTGATAGTGAGAACGAAATAAATTCAGAATATACCATTACTGAATTGTCTCAAAATAAGTTTGAAGTGTCAGCAAGGGTTCTTATAAAGGATATAGAAGAGGATCTAAAAATAGAATTACGTGACCCTGAAGAAGACTATGTTACACTTGGTGGTTTGATTCTTTCGATTGCTGGTAAAGTGCCTTCTGTAGATGAAGTCATTAAATATAAAAATGGTATGAAGTTTATCATCAAAGATGCAAATGAGCGCTACATTAATAAAATAGTACTAGACTTAAGTGATTACAAAAATTAGATTTGGTATCCCTTGTCGGTTGCCTTGAAACGAAGAAAAAGTTGTAATAACCAAATATGCAACTTAAGTTATAGTTAAACCTATCTCCAGCAAATTATTTTCGCAAGTACAATGCATTTCAGTGTTATAGTACTCTAATAATAAAGAGGTTATATAGATATTAATATCTTTTGTATTTAAATTAGTGTCATTTTTTTTGATTAATTTGTCTACTAATGATTTGCTTATCGGTTTGTGTTCATTTAGAATTTTTATAGTTAATAACATTTTATCTTCTGTTTGACTCAGTAAAACAGACACTAGTTCAACTTCCGCCACTGCACTGGCTATAGTTAGCACCATGTTAGAAATTATCTTATTTATCTTTTCAATTAAATCTTCCTTATTTTTTACAGAGTATGCATCTATTTTCCACATGAGCTTTACTTTTTTTTTAATAAGTAATTTTCGATATTAGATTTGGTCTGATCAAAGCTGTAATTATCTGCTGAAGAAGAATATGCCTGCTTCATAACTTTATGTTTATACATTAAATCATCAGAGCTTTCTTTAAGCAGCGACAATGCTTCCTTCTGTATGTCAGCATCATTCTTATCTATTACTCCAAGCTCTTCTAAGCTAAACATTATTCCATTCATAGAGTTAGCAAAGTCATGAAGCAGCCGTCCTGATAGCAGCTCTATTGTTAACAGTATGTTTTTGATATTTTTGTTCATTGGATAATTATAAATGATTTAAGTTACCCTATATTGATAAGCACATAATAGTCAATTAAAAGAAAGTTTCGTTGCACTTTTTATATCAAGGCATTAATATAGTATTAACAATTTTAAAATTTATAGAAGGATTATGAATACTTATATCAGATCAGGAATAGATCTTGAACTATATAACAAGCTAATAAAAGAAGTCAAGCCTATTGCTCAAGAAACTACTAGAGAAGAAGTAATCAGCAAGATAGGTTCATTTTCTGCGTTATTTGATTTTGCTGCACTAAGTAAGAAGTATGGCCATCCAGTACTTGTTTCCTCAACTGATGGAGTAGGTACGAAACTGTTGATAGCTCAAGAAGTGAATAGGCATGATACTATAGGTATAGATTTAGTTGCAATGTGTGTAAATGACTTACTTGCACAAGGAGCAACGCCTTTATTTTTTCTTGATTACTTTGCAACAGGCATTTTGAAAAAGGACATTTTATTATCTGTGGTCCAGGGCATTGCAAAGGGGTGCAAGCAAGCTAAAATAGCATTGGTTGGTGGAGAAACCGCAGAAATGCCTGGAATGTATGGTAATAATCACTATGACCTTGCAGGATTTGTGGTTGGTGTAGTTGATCGAAAGCAAATTCTTCCAAACTGTAGCATGATGAAAGCAGGTGATTATATAGTTGGCTTAGAGTCAAGAGGAATTCACTCAAATGGGTTTTCTTTGGTGCGCCATATTTTCAAAAGCTTAGGTATAAATTATAACGACTCATCTCCATGGAATAATCAGCTTTGGAAAGAAGTGTTGCTCGAACCAACAAAAATATATGTTGATTCTTTGTTGCCTATTATGCCAAAGGTAAAAGGCATTGCACATATAACAGGTGGTGGCTTGATAGATAATATTCCGCGGATTCTTCCAAAAAACTTATTTGCAAACATAGACATTAATTCCTGGAAATGGCCAGATATATTTTTATGGCTAACAAAGGAGGGTAAAATAGAGAAGAAAGAAATGCTAAAAACATTTAATTGTGGTATTGGCATGGTATTAATCGTAAGTCCTGAGAATATGCAAAACGTGAAAAATCATTTCCAAAAACGTGGAGAAAAAATTGAAATTATTGGAAAACTTGATGAAGCATGTAACCCTTCACTTGATAGAGTAGTATTTAGTTAATCTAACTTTACTGACAGTCTTTTTGCAACTTCTAGGTACGCTTCCTTTAAATCTCCTAAATTCAAACGAAAGACGTCTTTATCTAGCTTTTTATAAGTATTTTTATCCCATAACCTGCAGTTATCAGGGCTGATTTCATCGGCTAAAATGATTTTAGTACTGTCATTTATTAATCTGCCAAATTCTAACTTGAGATCAACTAAATATATACTTGCATTTGAAAATAGGTGGACTAAGATTTTGTTGATTTTTAAAGTTGTAGTTTTAACTTCATCCATTTCTTTGCTAGATAGCCAATCAAAATACAGTATGTGATTTTCATTCACCATTGGGTCGGCTAGGTCATCATTTTTGTAAAAAAACTCGATTATAGGAGATGTAAGTGCCTCACCTTCTTTGATATTAAAACGTTTGCAAAAGCTGCCAGCTACAGCATTTCTAACTACCACCTCAAGAGGTATTATCTTGAGTTTTTTGACTAGCTGTTCTCTTTCGTTTAGAGTTTTTATAAAGTGCGTGCTAGTTCCTGCTTCTTCAAGCTTTTCCATGATAAAAGCACTAACATGATTATTAATTATTCCTTTGCCCTCAATAATTTCATATTTTTTCTTATTGAATGCTGTAACATCGTCTTTAAAGTGCTGTATAACAGTTGATGAGTCTTCAGTTTCAATAATGGCTTTCGCTTTACCTTCGTATATTGTTTTATTCAGTGACATGCTTAATTTAACTATATATTATATCAATTTACTGTTCTTAGAGTATAGCTCCAAATAACTTAAAATAAACCTTAATGGCATTCAATGTTGCAATATTAACCATATTTCCAGAAATGTTCCCCGGGTTTTTGAACTATTCTCTTGCTGGAAAAGCATTAGAAAAAAAAATATGGAACCTTGAAGTAATAAATATTCGTTCTTTTGCGAAAGATAAACATTCAACTGTGGATGATGTTCCATATGGAGGTGGAGCAGGAATGGTTATGCGTTCTGATGTAGTTGGTGATGCAGTAGATAGTATGCTCTCTGTTCATAAAAACACTAAGTTTATTTACACGACTCCATCTGGAACTAAGTTTAATCAGAATATTGCCAGAGAATTATTAGAGTTTTCTCATATAACAATATTGTGTGGTCGATTTGAAGGTATTGACCGAAGGATAATTGATGCGTATACTCCATATGAATTAAGTATTGGAGATTATATACTTTCGGGAGGTGAGCCAGCTGCGATGGTGGTTCTCGATGCATGCATTAGACTTCTTCCAGGTGTAGTAAATAATTCCGATAGTATTATTGAAGAAAGTTTTAGTTATGATGGTGGTATGCTTGAATATCCTCAATATACTAGACCTGAGCAGTGGAAGGGATATAAAGTACCTGAGGTTTTGTTATCTGGCAATCACAAAAAAATAAGTGATTGGAGGCAGAAGCAGTCTCATGTTATAACAGAAAAGCGTAGGCATGAATTATTGAATGGAGAGATAAATGACAAATTTACTTAAAAAATTTAACGAACAGCAAATGCAAGTGTTAGCTAAAGAAATACCAGAATTTCGTCCTGGCGATGATTTGAAGGTCACTTTTAAAGTAGTTGACGGTGTAAGTGAACGTATACAGATATTTGAAGGTGTATGTATATCAAAAAGGAACCGCGGGTTACATTCTTCTTTTGCAGTCAGAAAAGTGAGCCATGGAGAAAGTATAGTGTCTCAATTTTTTGTTTATTCTCCTGCACTGGTTTCAGTGCAAGTGACAAGAAAAGGAAAGGTTCGTAGAGCAAAACTGTATTATCTGTGCAAACTATTTGGAAAAGCTGCAAGGATCAAAGAGCGTACTACTTATGTTAAAAAGAAATCTAAATAGATACAATAGGAAGTGATGTCAATTGTGTCATCCCAGCACTTCCCAAGTGTCATCCAAGTAGCTGATACTGGGATCTACCTTATTCTATATCATGGGTGTTGTTTTTAGCATGGAGTCTGTTACCAATTGCCTGATTTGTAAATATTTTTATAACTGGATTCCAGTGTCAGCTGCTTGCATAACATCAACGGTTATTAAACTGGACGTTTGTATAGCTGTGGGCTTGACGGTAGGATCTAGGAAAAATAAATGAGTATAAAGAAAAAATTCCTTAAATTACTTCAGTCAAGGCGTGTACATGCTCGTATAAAAAGGAAAAATAAAAAGAATAGAGCATTACGTTTTTGTTCTTTCACGGCACTAGTTATCTCACTTGGCTGTCCTGTGTGTATATTATTGAGTATATTAGTTAACTCTTACAGTGCCTTAACAGTAACGAAAATTTTATTGCCAGTTGAAATAAGTGCTGATCTTACTTTAACAAATAATCCTAGTGATTTGCGGTATAAGTCCATTGGCTTACTCAACGATTCTTTATGTAAGGTGTTTAAAGGAACTGATTTTAAAGACAGTGACGAAATTTTAAGTCGTAATTCTTACAAAGAACTAGAGAAATTTTTTTGTAAGAAAGTAAAAGATAGTGGTGAATATGAGATCTGGTTTACCGCGTCAAGTATAATCAATTCAATAAATAAAGATAAACATTTGAATGATCGTTATGCTAAATTACTTGATTGGCTAAAAGAAAAGAGGAGAGTGAAAAAATTTTTTAATAAGTCTTTATTCCTTAAATCTGACTCTCGTGAACCTGAGAATGCAGGGATTTTAGGGGCATTTATCGGTTCATTAATGACAATTATAGTGTGCCTAGCATTAGCATTACCAATAGGAATTATGTCGGGCATCTGTCTTTACGAATTTATGCCCAAAAACAGGCTAATGACTAATATTGTAGAAATTAGTATGAATAATCTTGCTGCAGTGCCTTCAATAATATTTGGTGTAGTAGGCTTAACTCTCTATCTTGGCATATTTGGGCTACCACGCTCTTCACCACTTGTTGGTGGAATGACTCTTTCATTTATGATGTTACCTAATATTATAATTGCAACAAAAAATGCCTTTGCGAATGTTCCTATTACGATAAAAGATGCAGCGTTTGCGCTCGGTGCACCTCACATCAAGGTGATATTAGATCACTCTTTACCGATTGCGTTACCAAGAATAATACATGGTACTGTGCTTGCAATTGCAAGGATTTTAGGTGAATCTTCTCCTTTACTTATGATAGGTATGGTGGCATTTATTGCTGATACACCTACGTCCTTTTTCGATCCGGCTACTGTTCTGCCTGTACAAATATACATATGGTCAAGTAGTCTTGAAATTGCATTTATTGAACTTGCTGCTATTGCAATTATAGCTTTATTATTGGTGTTATTTGCGTTAAATTTAGTAGTAAATTTTGTAAAAAAGAAATTCGAATTTTCTAATTTTTAGCAATTCATGAAAATCACAGTCCTATCTGGTTATGGCTTAAATTGCGAAAAAGAAACCGCATTTGCATTTATGGAATGCAGCAGAAAACTTGGTATTAGTAATATTGAAGTAAAAATCGTTCACATTAATGATATCATAGATAATCCAAGTGAACTGAAATTAAGCAATATACTTGCAATTCCAGGAGGTTTTTCCTATGGTGATGACACTGGTGCTGGTAATGCGTTTGCTTTACGTATTAAAAACAACTTGTTGGATGAGTTTCAAGAGTTTTTATCTCAGGAAAAGCTGATTATAGGAATATGTAATGGTTGTCAGATATTGGTAAAATTAATTCCAGAGTTCTCTAGTCTAGCTTTAATCCATAATGATATAGGCAATTATCAATGCCGTTGGATTAGAGTGGAAGTTAATCCGCAGAGTAATTCTGTTTGGCTACGGGGTCTGAGTGAACTATATCTCCCTATTGCTCATGGAGAAGGCAAATTTTTTATGGATCAAGATATTTTGAACCAATTGATTGAGAGCAATTCCACCGCATTACGTTACATTGATGAAAATGGCAACTATGCTAACCTACAATTTCCTTACAATCCAAACGGATCTACATACGACCTAGCAGCTTTATCAGATAAAAGTGGAAGAGTGCTAGCTTTAATGCCCCATCCAGAGAGGGGAATATTTTTTACTCAGCAAGATAATTGGCCTCTTGAAAAAGAAAAGAGCAAGCGTTTAGGTATTGCTGTGCCAAAATATGGTGATGGAATGCTTATATTTGAAAATGCACTAAGGTATTTTTGTTAAAATTTATTAGTAGGGGGTTATGATCGAAATTATCTTCTGATATTGCAAAAAACTTGCTTGACAAACCTCGCCAGCCCCCTTATCATGAAACTGAAGGTATTCAGTTATCTTCATCTGTGCAGATTAAACAGCAAGAAAACAACGT
>NZ_JAPQLJ010000033.1:0-8884 GCF_028982115.1 Wolbachia endosymbiont of Drosophila tsacasi
GTGAAGACATAAGGTGCACATAGTGCAAAAAATTAAAAATAAGACGCCAACTACGTTGTTTTCTTGCTGTTTAATCTGCACAGATGAAGATAACTGAATACCTTCACTATCATGATAAGGGGGCTGGCGAGGTTTGTCAAGGAAGTTTTTTCGTTTCTATTTCCAAGAAAAGTTTGTATGCAATAACACAGAAACATATGCTGCTATTCCTTCATTTCTTCCAATAGAACCTAATTTTTCTGCAGTAGTTGCTTTGATATTTACAAATTCATCATCAATTTCTAATGCTTTTGATATGAATTTCTTCATTTCTACTTTGTAAGGCGATATTTTAGGCTCCTCACAAACTATAGTAATATCTAAATTAGACACGCTGTACCCTTTTTCCTTTGCTTTTTTAGCAGCAAAGTCAAGAAAGTGAGATGAATTGCAATCTTTCCATTCAGAGGAACTAGGAGAAAAGTGCTCTCCTATGTCGCCACATCCCAGTGCTCCGAGCATTGCATCAACGATTGCATGTATTGCAACATCACCATCAGAGTGCGCTTCTATTGCCATGTTGTGTTCAATTTTCACACCGCAAATTTTTATAAAGCTCTCAGCACCATTTTGAACTTTAATGAACTTATGTATATCATAACCAGTTCCGACACGAAATTTTGGCTCTTCAAAGAGAAGCTTTGCCATATTGATATCCTCTTTTGTGGTTAACTTAAAATTGCTTTTCTCACCTTTAATAATCGCAACATGTTTTTTGTGCTCTATCATTAGTGATGAATCGTCAGTAAATTCTTTGTCTGATTGATGGTACGATAATAATTCTTTGAAATTAAAAATTTGAGGAGTTTGTATGGCTCTGAGTTTTCCTCTTGAAATCGTAGATTCAACGAAATTATTACGCACCAATGACATAGTATCTTCGACTTCTATTGCTGGTACTACTCCTGTATATTGATCATTAATCATAGACTGAGCCAAGTTATCTATCAGAACATTTGATACAAAAGGCCTACAAGCATCATGTATAACTACAAAATCTGGGTTAATTTTTTGTAAGCTTTCAAGCCCTAGTTTAACTGAACTTTGCCTGCTTTCTCCCCCATATATTGGACTTAGTAATTTAGTGTCTACACCTCCTGTCATCCAAGTAGCTTGACTACTTGTTTCTTTTTTTCTAGATTCCAGCGTCACGCGCTGGAAGGAGTGTACCGCTGATTTTTCACTTAAATAATAATTGTACAAGAGCTCCATCGCTTCCCTATAAAAACTTTCATGGTCTCTATTAATTGCTATTCTTATGTAATCTATATATTGGTTAGCCAGAAATCTTTTAATTGTATGAAATAAAACAGATTTACCTGCAAGTTTTGTATACTGCTTAGGAATTGTGTTACTGCATCTACTGCCTACTCCCGCTGCAACTATTAATGCTGCTATTTTGTATTTCTTAAGCCTGTTAGTGTGCATATTTATCATTTTCAGCGTAAGTGTATAGTAACAAATTATTTACAGTTTAAAAAAAAGAGTGTATTATCTTATAAGATATAATACGATGCTAGAATGCACATTACTAAGTGTAATAAAGAAAATGAGGTACACCTTATATTCTTTCATGGAATAGGGGATAACTATAAAAGTGCTCACAATTATGTACAAGGTTTAAATGAATCAAATAATAACCATGCACATAAATATCCAAGCGCATTTCAGAATTACATAACTTATGCCGCAGTTAGCTTTTTGTTCTTCGTGGCATCTGTATCAGCGCCCATTGCAATGTTACTACTTATAAGCCCCATAACAGCTGGAGTAGTTGGTTTAGCAAGCTTAGCTGCTCTAACTTGCATTTTTTTATCCGTAATGCTTATTTTTATTCCCTTTATAAATAGAGATCAAAGTTTGCTTAAGCCCTCGATAGAAAAAATCAATGAATTAATGGGCAAGGGTGTAAAGCCTGAAAACATTATACTTTTTGGCCATTCCTTTGGAGGAGCAGTTGCATCGGCAGTTTTGAAACACTTTGCAGACAAAAACGTTAAACTTGGAGGTGTTATTTTTACTAGCGCTTTCAGCTCTTTTCATACAGCAATAGGGCATTTTCCGATCCCTCAAGCAAAAATTTTAAGTATGTTGCCCTCATCCATTTTAAAAAAATTGCTAAAGGCTTTAGATCTAGATTTTGATTTAGTGAACGATATACGAAAGTTGCGAGATGAGGGAAAATTGAATATGCCAGTAATAGTCATTAATAGCAAAAGAGATCACTTAATACCACAACCTGCACAATTGGCGCACGCAATAGAAAATGATGTGTTGCCGCGTGAAAAACTGATCAAGACTGTTAATTCGAAAAGTTATGAAGATGATCCACATAACGGAGTTTTATCTAGTTGGGAATTGGGTGAAAATTTGACTGATCTAATACTTAATAAAATTGATAAAACAATGAATAGATAGTATTTACAATAAACTGTATATTTTTCAGTAAATTGACTATGCTAAAAGCATGCAAAAACATCATATAACTATTTGTTTTATACTGCTTTTTATAATAGGGATGTTATTCCTGATGCGTCCTATGATTTTTCCATGTTTAATAGCTATTGTTATTGCATATTTGTTTAATCCGCTAGTAGTCAAGTTTGAAAAGTATAGAATACCGCGTTCATGTTCTGTAATTTTTATAATACTTGTTTTATTAATAGCTTTTATACTAGTTATAACATTTATTTTACCTATTATATATGTTCAAATTACTTCAATATTAAATTTCTTAGTGAGTAAAGTGCCTTCATTAAAATTTAAAGTAATCCCCTCTGTATTAGAATTTCTTAACATAAAAATCGAGGATAGCTTATTTGATCACTTATCTAAAAATCTAGCAGAAAATTATAGCGACTATGTATCTTATTTCATGAATGCTCTTGATATTGCTAGTAACTTTATAATCCAAGTGTTAAGTTCAAGCTTTAACACGGTATCATTAATGGTGATTACTCCTGTGGTGTTTTTCTATATATTACGTGATTGGCCTTTAATTATAGAAAAAGCCAATAAATTAATTCCTGTTTCTTATAGAGAAAAAGTTGTAAATTATTTTTCTAAAGTGGATTTCATCATATCTAATTATCTAAAGGGGCAGGTAAATGTATGTATTGTCATGATGGTCTTTTACTCTGTGAGCCTGAGCATAATCGGATTGAAACACTCTATTGTTATTGGAATTTTATCAGGAATGTTAACGTTCATACCTTACGTAGGACCATTATTATATACCATTATTGGGTTTTTGAGCGCTATTACTCAATTTAGTGGATGGTTTGAAAGTGCTGCCGTTCTGCTATTATTTGGTGTTGGACAATTAATAGATTCAAACATATTAGTTCCTTTATTAATAGGAAAAAAAGTTCATATACATCCAACTGTAATTATTCTGGGAATTACTATATGCGCTTCATATTTTGGATTTACAGGTATATTACTTTTTATTCCAATAATAGCAATGTTCAATGTATCAGTAGAATATGCAATCAATAAATATTTTAAAAGTGAGCTTTATAAAAACGGCTAACAGACCTTTTGCATAATCAATTTATGGTAAGAGGAGAAATGAGCCTAGAATACTTGAGATATTTGAGGAGCGTAAGTAAATTTCTGCGCAAAAATTACTACCAGAAAGAGGTCACGTAAGAGGTTTAATGTGCAATTAAATTTATTTAACAACAATCAAGCTGATTATAGTCGGCAAAATTACATCATCTTAGATGAAAATAAGCACATATATAATTCAGTAATTGGGGATTTATCTTGGAAATGTCTCATTCTTTTTGGACCTAAAAGCTCTGGTAAAACTCATCTTGCTCATATTTGGCAGTCAATAAACGATGCAATTTTTATCAATGTGAATAACTTTGTAAGCGAGATTAGGTATAGCGATGCTTTTATTTTAGAAGACGTACAAAACATTAAAGATGAAGCAATGTTATTACATTGTTACAATTACATGAAAGAAAATGATAAGAAGCTGCTAATCACTTCTTCAATTTCACCAAAAAAACTTAACTTCAAACTAAGAGATTTAAGTTCTCGAATATTATCAACTATCAGCGTAAAAATTTTACCTGCAAGCGAGGAATTATTAAGAATCATGCTAATAAAACGATTTTCAGATAAACAGTTAAAAATTGATTTAAAAGTGATTAATTATATTTTAGCAAGAATAGAACGTTCTTTCTATAGCATTGATAAAATTATAGAGAAGATAGATAATGAATCTATAGGGTCAAATGTGACCGTTCCTTTTATTAGCACTTTATTAAAAAAAGATGCCATTTGATTTCTTCTTTTGTAAAGGTATATATTAAAAATTTATTAACACCCATAACACTAACGTAATTGAAATCTCTATCTGTCTATGTTAGAATTATAATAAATATTATGTTATAATAAATATAGATACAGCTAAGAAGTATTCTATATTTATAGTAGAGCTCACTTTATAAGGTGTTTTTTATAGATTTGACGTTATAATTTAACTATGATGAAAGTAAGATTAAATTTAAAAAAAAGGTTAAAGCAAAGGTTTGTGATATTCACTCTATTGATAAATGCCTTGTTTGTCTCATATTTTCTCATAAGACACACAGGAAACACTTCCAATCAAATTATAGCAGAAGAAATAAATATAGGAGCTGATAATGAAAAATAAACAGTCGCAAAATAAAAAAGAAAATCTTTACATAACATATTACATAGATGCTTTGGCTTCAGAGAGGTCCGCTACACAAAATACTCTGGAAAGTTATCGTTCGGATTTACACCAGTTTGAAGAATTTCTATTAGAAAGCAGCACTACCTTGGTTGGTGTAAATAAAACCAATGTTAAAGACTATGTGAAATTTCTATGTACACAAAAAAAATATAAAAGTAGCTCTATATCAAGAAAAATATCCGCTATGAAAAATTTCTATAAGTGTCTGTTTAATGACGGAATAATGGATTTTAACCCAGCACCGGCTAATGATGCTGAATTAAAGAATCCAAAAGTTTCTCGTCCTTTGCCTAAGTATTTAAGTGTCGAAGAAATATTTTTGCTAATGGACGCAGTGAGAAAATCAGCAAGCGAATCGAATAAAGAGATAAGCAGTAAAAGACTATGTGCGATTTTAGATATCCTTTACTCTTCTGGAATGCGTGTTTCTGAACTAATTAATATGAAGTTATGTGAAGTGTCACATTTAATAAACAGTAATAACAAAGAATGCTATATAATAATAAAAGGAAAAAGCGGTAGAGAGAGGCAAATTCTTTTTAATGGACAAGCATTGCAGAGCCTTAGAAATTATTTATCAGTTCGTGACAATCTGATCCCTAACGAAAAGGAATCCGATTGGCTATTCCCAGGTGATAAACCTAATAAACCAATTACAAGGCAGAGGGTCGGTCAATTAATGAAGGAGTTAGCAAGAAAATGCAATATTGATGAAAATAAGATCTCTCCACACGTGATTAGGCATTCTTTTGCTACCCATCTACTAAATAGCGGAGCAAATATTGTGTTGATACAGAAAGTTCTTGGCCATACTAACCTTTCTACAACACAAATATATACTCATATTGCTAACGAAAAGTTAAAGGACAAATTAGCTGATTCGCATCCTATTACTCAGATGATCAATAATTAAACTTATTGCTTTTAATTTGTAGTAAAGTTAAATTCAAATAAGTTTATGTGAGTTTGTGATTTCAAGTTTACTGTTTAATTTCTTCCTTATATTATGGGAAGTATTCTATACTTTAGTTGCTCTCCCTGTAATTTTCTTTCCTGAGTATGTAATAACCATTTTCCTCGTCTGTTCGGTGAGAGTTGTATTATTCATGCTGCGTTTATTATGTGGCATTAAATATGAAGTGAGGGGAATGGAAAACATTCCTAAGCAACCTTTTATCATTGCATCTAAACACCAATCTCCATTTGAAACATTTATTTTTATACTACTATTTAGAAAAGCGGTTTTTATTTTAAAACGTGAATTGAAATGGATTCCATTCATTGGTTTACATCTTATAGCGCTGAAAATGATTTTTATTAACCGTTCAGATGGTATCAGTTCTATACGCCATATAATTAAACTAGCAAAAATGCGTATAAAAGAAAATAGAAGCATAATAATATTTCCTGAAGGTACAAGAACGACTATAAACCAAAATATAAAATATCAACCAGGCATTGCTGCTTTATATAGCGTATTATCTGTTCCTGTGTTACCGGTTGCTTTAAACACTGGTTTGTTTTGGCCAAAAAGCATACTTTCTCTGAGAAAGAATCCCGGGAAGGCAGTAATAGAAATATTGTCCCCAATATATCCTGGGTTAAACAAAAATGAATTCTTGCAAAGTCTAGAAAAAATTATTGAAGAGAGAAGCAGTAGATTAACCATAGAAAAAACTGATATTGCAAATTAACAAAAAAACTTTATAATTAAAGAAAAGTACAGTATTTTAGGTATTAATATATGGCAAATCATAAGAGTGCTAAAAAAATGATAAAAGTAATAGCAAAGCGCACTTTAATAAATAAGATGCGGAAAAGCAAAACTCGCACCGCTATTAGAAATTTGGTTGATATAATCAAGTCTGGCGACAAAGAAAATGTTGTTCTGGCATTTCGGAATGCTGAATCTAATTTACACAAGTGTGTGAATAAAGGTGTTATTCATAGGAATACTGCTGCACGTAAAATAAGTCGCTTAAATGCAAAAGTAAAAGCATTGATGACCGCTTAATACGGTTAATGTAAAGTTAACTGTATTAATATATACTCTTCAGTTTGTATATTCTGTATAAAATTAAGTAGCTTAAGTAATGGATAAAAAAGTGCTATTAGAACTAAGTAATGGATTAAAAATTGAGCTACCCGTATTAAGTGGAACAATAGGTCCTGACGTGTTAAATATTAAGGATTTATATAAGACGACAGGATTATTCACTTATGATCCGGGGTTTGTTTCCACAGCTTCATGCTCTTCCACAATTACATTCATTGATGGAGATGAAGGAGTTCTTAAGTATAGGGGACATGATATAGCTGATTTGGCAGAGAATAATAGTTTTACTGCTGTGATTTATTTATTGCTCTATGGTGAACTACCCAGTTCAGAGCAACACAAAAAATTTCTTCTCAAAATACAAGAATCATCCAAAGTATCAGAGCAAGTTACAAATGTAATTAAAGCATTTCCAAAGACTGCTCACCCTATGTCGATTTTAGTTGCATGTTTTGCAAATTTGTCAGCATCTTACCATGAAACACATGGCAACAATGTCAATGGTGAAGATTTAGATTTTGGAATTTCTGCAATAGCACAAGTTCCTGCAATTGTTGCAATGATTTATAGGCATCTCAACAATCGGGAATTCATAAATGCTAACAATGAATTAAGTTACAGTGAAAATTTCTTAAAGATGATATTTGGCGATGCTGTTGATAATGATAAAAGCACCCTTTTTGCAAAAGCTCTGGATAAAATATTTACTCTCCATGCTGATCATGAACAGAATGCTTCTACGGCGGCTGTCAGATTGGTGGGATCTGCTGGTTCTAATCTGTTTGCAAGCCTCTCCGCAGGAGTTGCTACACTTTGGGGACCAGCACATGGTGGAGCTAATGAAGCAGTTATAAATATGCTAAAAGAGATAGAGCAAAGTGAAGATATAGATAAATTCATCGAAAAAGCTAAAGATGATAAAGATCCATTTAAATTGATGGGATTTGGACATCGTGTTTATAAAAATTATGATCCGCGCGCGCGGATATTGAAAGACGCTTGTCATGAGGTTCTAAGTAAACTAGAACAAAATAATGAATTGCTCAAAATTGCAAAAAAACTTGAAGAAATAGCTTTAAAGGATGAATATTTTATCGTGCGTAAGTTATATCCAAATGTTGATTTTTACTCAGGTATAATAATGAATGCTATCGATATTCCTTCAAATATGTTCACGCCTATTTTTGCACTTGCAAGAACCACTGGTTGGGTTACTCAGTGGTATGAAATGATAAATGATAAAGAAACTAAGATCTGTAGACCAAGGCAACTCTATTTTGGTAAATAAATTTATTTTCACTTCATTAGACTTCTTGTATAACCCAAGCTAAGTAGAAAAAAGGTATAGCTAACACGTCATACCGCGATTCATTCGCGGTATCTCATCCGCTAACACGTAGCAGGATGACGAGGTTGTCGTCATACCACCGCGAACCGTCATACCGCCGCGATATCTCACCCGCTAACACGTAGCGGGATGACGATTGTCAGGGCCAGTGCCTCTATGATGTCATCCCAGTGTCCAGACACTGGTTCTTTTTTTCTAGATTCCAGACTGGAATGACAGCAGTTCTACGTCATACCGCCGCAGTATCTCAGCCGCTAACAAGAGATCCCGCTAACACGTAGCGGGATGACAAATTGCTTAACCGTCATACCACCACGAACCTTCATACCGCGATTCATTCGCGGTATCTCTTAGCCGCTAACAAGTAGCGGTATGATGATTCTTCAAATCGTCAAGGTGTCATCCAAGTAGCCTTCTCTTCCTGTCATCCCAGTGCTTGACACTGGGATCCAGAAGACGTAATTTCAACCAAGTGGCTGCATAATAAAGGCTGGATTCCAGTGCCAAGCACTGGAATGACACCCTACTTAACCGTCATACCGCGATTCATTCGCGGTATCTCTTAACATAGATCCCGCTGCGGGATGACGGTTGTCGTTTAGCTATAAACGTTAAGAAATTTACCAAATAAAAAAAAGGCAAAAGAAGCCCTAGTCATTGTCTATTTTCTGTATTGGCGTTTTTTTAAGTCTTAAACACTGCAATTTAG
>NZ_JAPQLJ010000034.1:0-6228 GCF_028982115.1 Wolbachia endosymbiont of Drosophila tsacasi
TTTGATCAAAAAGGCACGAGAATTTGGCTATACTTTAGTGCAACAAGAGGAGCTAGTTAAGGAAGTTTCTTAGAAGATTTATATTCTTATGAGCATTTTTCTTAGAAAAACGCTCTTCAAGCTCTTTCTGTGTTTCCTGGTCAGGGCTAACACCTGTTATATCTTTGATTCTTTTTATAGTCTGATAATATTTTTGCTTACGATGCTCTTTAGGTGTTGTTATATGGTCACTTTTATTTTCAGCACCATTTTGTAACAGTTCTGCACAAAATTTAGCAGTGTAATAACGTTTTGTAGGCCTTGATCTAACTTGCCTAGAAAAGTCTTTTAACTTACTAGGTATCTTCTCTGCTTGTCTAATTAAAGCGATTTGCGCTGGATATTTATCATCTTCATTTTTGGCGTTTATAGCCTTATGCAATTTTTCTGAAGATATTATTCCTTTTTTTTCAAAATCTAATATTAACTTCAAGTATTTGATTTTATATTCTCCTTTAAGTAAAGCAATGTGGTGTAAGGCATTATTTTCCTTTGTACCTTCAAGGCTAATATCCGCCCCTTTTTGCAATAACTCTTCAAAACGTTCTTTATCATTCTTTAATTGCTGAATGTAATGAATTACTATCTGGAGTATTTATGGTATACCCTATAATTTCTTTAATTTTTATTTCTGTATTGGTTTTTATTTTTGGTTCTAATTCAGACTTCTTTACTGACTCTGCCAATTTTTCTAAGAAATTACGGTAGTATGTCTTTTGCTCTTCTTTTAAGTCTTGTAATTTTTCTGTAGATAATCCTAAATTATCAGAGCTGGCTCCATGCTCTAACAATTTTGTAAGAAACTTAAGTGTGTTATCGTTACTTCGAATTGTACGAGACTCATGTTTTTCTTTTGTTATCTTGTTAATTAGTGCTACCTGAAGAGCGTCCTGATTTTCACTATTAATGAGTTGTGCTAGATCCTCCTTGGTGACCGTTTTTATTAGGATACCCAGAAACTTGCATTTCTGTTTCTTTTCGAGCGATGCGATAAGGTGTAAAATATTATTTCCTTTTTCATCTTTTATGCTGCTAATATCCGTGCAATCTTTGAGATATTTTTTAAATTTCCTGTTATTTCCATTTTCGATCGCTTTTAGTAATAGAGCATTGTTATTTGTTATTTCGTTGCTTATTTCTACTTTATGATCATCTTCAACATCGCTACCGTAGCCACTTTCTGCTTCACTATCTTCACTATTCCTACGATCATTTTGGTTGTGGGTAATACTATTAGAACAATATTTGCTATTATCAGTAATTTCTGAAATTACTTGCTTTACTCGTTCTTTTATTTCATTTGATATTTTTTTCGATCGTTCTATTGCTTTATCTAGCACTGGAAGGAAGCATTGGACATAATACCTATAATATTTTTCTTGTTCTCTAAGTGATTCTTCTAATTTAGTTAATACTTCAGAGCTAGCACCTTCCTCAAATAACCTTTCACATTTCTTGAGAGCTCCATCTCGACTTCTTGGTTTTTCACGCTTGTGTTCTTCTTTTTTTACCTTTCTATCTATAATGCAGTACAATTGCTCGTCTTTTCTATCTTGCTCTTGCTTTTTATTTTTATCTATGCATTCGTCTAATTTATTTGCATTAGTAGCTAGTGCGCTTAGATCTATACCCATACTAAAACCTCAATATTAAAAGCTATTTAAGTTGTCAGAACTAAACTAACAACCAAGAAGTTTGACTTTTAAATTGAGCTAAACGTTGTATATGTGATCAAAATATAGGTGGAAAGGCAGAAAACTAGTTTCTATTAGAAAATCTGTTATCATAGTCAAATCCTCACTTGAACAGTTGTCTACTATTTTAACCATTTTGTCTTAAAAAATAATAAATATAGCTAAACTAACTTACGACAATTTGAAAAACCGTCATTCCGCTACTAGTTAGCGCCGCGGCGGTATGACGGTTCGCGGCGGTATAGCTATAGGATAAGAAACTATAGCTGCAGATCAATGCTTTTATAAATCTTCCAGACTTGGTTTTTCTTTTAGTTTTTTAAGTCTTTCTTTATTTAGTATGGAGCTTATCTCTTCTACACTTTTATCAATATCATCATTGATTATTACATAATCATATTTATCACGTTTGCTTATCTCTTTTTGAGCTTCGGCTAATCTGCGCTCTATTTCGCTCGCATCATCACTATTACGCTTTTGCAAACGCAACCTAAGCTCTTCCATTGAAGGGGGAAGTATAAAAACACTCACAACTTTTTTTCTCATGAGCTTGAATAAGTGAAATGCTCCTTGCCAGTCTATGCTTAGTAAAACACTTATTCCACTGCTTAAGTTTTGCTCTATAAAATCTCTTGGTATACCATAAAAATTCTCAAAAACTTTGGCGTATTCAAGCATCTGACCAGCTTCGCATAACTCGTGAAATTTTTCTTCGGTAACGAAAAAATAGTCTTTTCCATTTATTTCGCCGGAGCGAGGCTTGCGCGTAGTCATAGAAACAGACCTAACTAAATTAGTTGATCGCTCAAGTAATTTTGCTGATATAGTAGTTTTTCCAGCTCCAGAAGGGGAGGATAGAACAAATAATACGCCCTCACTTTTTACGGTCATTTTTCTTTGCATTTTTTAACATGGCGCTTTTTTGATCAGAGTTTAAAAAGCTAGAACCTTCTAAATTAGAATTTGATAAGTTGGTGCCAATGAGAGAAGAGTTATCAAAGACAGTATAGCGCAAATCGGTCTTTTCAAAATTTGCCTTATTCAAATTAACGTTTACAAACTTTGCTCTACTCAATGTTGAATTAGAAAAATCAGCATTTTCTAAATTCATATTCTTAAATTCAAAGTAAGAATAATTTACATCAAATTTTTCACCCTGTGATATTTTCTCTTGCAAATCTCCAATTGAAGTTATAGCATTTTCTAACCCTGCAAGTTTTTTCTGCCCTTGATTGTCAATCAAAATTGAATTATCAAACTTGCAATCTGTTAAATGAGCATCAGCAACTGAACTTTTATATATGCTTGAAGAGTGAAAAGACATATCACTAATTGTTGAATTGCTCAAATTGCTAAGAAAAAAGCTAGTTTTCCTAAAGGCATTAGCGTGAAGCAAAGAAGATCTGAAATCGCTTTCAATAAAATTTGAATTAGTTGCTTTTAAATTGGACCAGCTCGAATTATCAGCTAATAAATTAAAGAATGTTGAATTTTCTATTTCACTGGAATCAATATTATGGTGAGAAAGTGTACTGTTATAAACTTGAGAGTCTTGGATTTTTATCTTATACATTGAAGTTGTAGAAAGATCTGAATCTTCTATCTTTGCAGAGGTGAATAGTGAATGGTCAAAAAATGAGCCATTCATGTTAGAATTCGCAACTTTAGTATTATGAAACTTTCCATGATGAATGTCAGCATTAGAGACATTAACTTGATGCAGTTCACTAAAACTAAAATCAATATTGGATAAATCAGCATCCTGAAGACTTGCTTCAGAAACATATACATGTTTTATCTTGGAACCATTTAGTATAGATTGAACAAAACTTGAATTATCGTCATTCACATAGGAAATTTGTGTGTTGCTTAAATTAGCTTCGTCGAAGTTACTGTTAATTATGATAGAAGAATTAAGGCAGGCATCGGAAAGATTGCTACCTGTAAAGTCTGATTCTTTTAGCTCTGTACCATATATGTTAGCATTTTTTAATGAAGAAAATTGTATCTTTAATTTATATGCATCCACTCCAAAGAAACTTGCATTATCAAGGTTATTTTTCTGCATAACAGTATCGTTTATTTCACTATCATTAAAATTTATGTAGCTAACATTCGAGTTTGATAAGTTGGAGAGATTCATTTTCATATTCGAGAAATTAGTATGCAAACCAATTACGTTGTGCATACTTACTTTTTTGAGATCGGAACTGATAAAATCAGCATAACTAACATTAGACTGATCAAATACAATATCTGTTAAGTTTGCAGAAACAAATTTTGTAAAACTCAAATTTGTACCTTTTATTTTAATGCCATGTAAATTAGCATTGGAAAAATTAGCACCACGTAAATCAACATCAATAAAAGACACGTCGGATAAATCGGTGTTAGAAAAATCGGCACCAATCAGACTTACTCCATCAAAAACAGATCCACTTAGGTACAATTGGCTAAAATTAGCCCCATTTAAGTTAGAGCCAAAACCTTTCTTAAAATCTTCTGGCACGCCCTCTTTGTGGCACTGCACCAAAAATTCAGCAAAGTCTTTTTTACTGTAAGATACGTATTTTGCATCATGTAGAGCGTTTAAAAAATCACTAATCTGATTTTTTTCATCGTTTGTTTCGTTTCCATAACATAAATGACCAACTAAAATTAATATCAAAAATCTAATCATCTTGCTTATCGCACTGCGACTCATTGTTTTCTTTCGTTTCCACAGCCCAATCGTACATTACTGAGCTTTCTTTATTGTCTATTTTTCTATCCTCCAAAAGGTGTGGCATCATTTCGGCAATCGCATTTATTATATTGATCTGCTTTTTTTCGATTGCTATATCAATTGGGGATTGAAAATTATTACTAACTGCTCTAAGATCAGCGCCTTGTAATAAGAGAAAGCGCACTATTTCTACCTCACCTTGTTTAACCGAATAAATGAGAGGAGTATCACCCAATTTATTTCTAAACCTTAGTATCTTTTGAGTTGTTAATCCAATTTTTTCTAGCTTACTTATTATTCCTCTTAAGCAAGGTAAGTTATTTTTCTTAATACAGTAAAAAAATTGCTTACTGTAATCATCAATAAATACAGTTGTAGGAAGATGCTCATTAAGGCTATCATATTGTCGTTTATATATTGACTTGCTTTGTATATCTTTATGAACCCATTCTTTTATTGTTTCTCTGTTTAGCTTTGTCCATTTTTGTAAATTTTTCTTTTCACTTTGCTCTTCTTCATCTTTTTTAGTTATAGGTTTTACTCTCTTAGAATTATTGTTTGTTTCTTTCACTTTTTTTTCTTCAAACTGATTCTCTACTTTTTCTTTTTTTCCCTCTAATAATTGACTCGCATCACTTTTTGAAAGTTCATTATCTTTTATATCAATCTTCTGATCAGCTTGTAGATTCTTTTGCTGGTCAGTTGTATTCTCATTTAAATCAGCACTTAAAGGCAAAGGCTCTGGTTTCAAATCTTTCTTCACTTCTTTATTGGCCACATTTGGTAAATTTTGAGCAAATTCGCCTGTACTTTCTTCTAGCTGGTCATTTGGCAAATCTTTATCAATCCTTTCACCTTCACTTATAGTTTTTTCAACCACGGAAGCTTTGTTCTCATTTTGTTTCAGCTTCTCTTTATCGGTTACTCTTTTGCTCTCAGCCTCCTGTGTTTGTTTAGCATCAACGTTGCTTTTCAACTCATCTTTTTGATTTGTGCTATCTTGCTTCCTTATACCTACATTTTCGTTTTTATGAACTGATTCAATTTTCTTTTCTTCAAATTGCTCTACAGCAAATAGGCTCAGTGATCCAAATACAACAACTAATAATACAAAGTATAAAATACTCTTCATAAATATTCCAAGCATAAGCTTAATTAAGATAATACTATAATCAAATGATTAATCTACAGTAAAAAATGCCTTAGATAAAAAACCAATAGATTTTTTGCATTACTTTTTCTGGGTAAGATCAATTGTTTCTTAAACCTCTTCTAAGAAACTTCCTTAACTAGCTCCTCTTGTTGCACTAAAGTATAGCCAAATTCTCGTGCCTTTTTGATCAAAAATTTTACAGCTCTCTCCTTATATCGTATTTCATAGTATTCCATTCCTTTTTTTACATATTCTTGTCCGTATTTGAGCATACTATAAAATATGCATGCTATTTTTCTTGCAATAGCTGTTATTGCTTTTGGTGCTCCTAATCGTTTTTTTAATCTTCTGTAGTATGCACCCAATGAACTTTTACTATTTCCTACAGAATTAGCAGCCATTCGAAATGCATTCGCAGCACGATTAATGACTTTACGCGTTCTTGTGCTAAACACTTTTTCTCCTGTAATTTTATTGGCAGGGCTGAGTCCTAACCACGATGAAAAGTGTTTTTCTGTTGACCATTTATTATGGTTTATACCAGTTTCTGAAATTATAGTCTGTATACTTAGTATATCAAGCCCTGGAACTTTAGTAAAATCCATACCAGTTATTCG
>NZ_JAPQLJ010000035.1:0-10916 GCF_028982115.1 Wolbachia endosymbiont of Drosophila tsacasi
CGAATAACTGGTATGGATTTTACTAAAGTTCCAGGGCTTGATATACTAAGTATACAGACTATAATTTCAGAAACTGGTATAAACCATAATAAATGGTCAACAGAAAAACACTTTTCATCGTGGTTAGGACTCAGCCCTGCCAATAAAATTACAGGAGAAAAAGTGTTTAGCACAAGAACGCGTAAAGTCATTAATCGTGCTGCGAATGCATTTCGAATGGCTGCTAATTCTGTAGGAAATAGTAAAAGTTCATTGGGTGCATACTACAGAAGATTAAAAAAACGATTAGGAGCACCAAAAGCAATAACAGCTATTGCAAGAAAAATAGCATGCATATTTTATAGTATGCTCAAATACGGACAAGAATATGTAAAAAAAGGAATGGAATACTATGAAATACGATATAAGGAGAGAGCTGTAAAATTTTTGATCAAAAAGGCACGAGAATTTGGCTATACTTTAGTGCAACAAGAGGAGCTGGTTAAGGAAGTTTCTTAGAAGGTTGTTGTATATAAACACCTGAAACTAATTGCTCTTTTTTTTTATATACTTGCTTATGTAAATACTCTTTTGGAAAAGAAGACTTGCCAGCTGATTGTGGTATTTCTAATACTTCTGATATCTCACCTGACTCTAATATTTCATGTAATTGTTTATCTTGAAAATAAACAATATTGAATATTGAGTTAAAAACATTGCGAAATGTTTCTGGATCTTGATTTTTGTATCCATTCATCACTTCAATAAATATTTCATCGAGTTTTTTCCCCTGCGCTCAATTTGGTTATCTAACATAGCTACTCTAGCATCATTTTGTGCTTGTTTTATGGCTAATTGTTTTTCTTTCTCTGATAGTTCTTTGGTCTGCTTTTTCGACTTCTTTTTTCTGTTAGCCTTAAAATACTCTGTGTGCGAAGTAGTTTTACCTACATTCTGTTCTGCTTCTTGAGGTATTGGATTTCTTATACTACTTGTCATCCAAGTAGCTGACACTGGGGTCCATATTACATCATTAAAAAAATTGGATAAGGGAAGGAAGATTCTATATTTTGGTATATTAGCTTTTATTGCAGCAGTAACCACTGGAGCTTTATAATTTACTTTGCTTGCTACGTTAAAGCCAAATGAGCCTGTAAATGGTACAATTTGTCTATTTTGTGCGTTTTTTTGCTTAGTTTCACTCTGTTCTTGTCTGTCTTTATTTTCTGCTTCTTTTACTTGTAGTGCAACTTGACTCTGTTCCTCATTTTCAGTTTTTTCTGCATGGTTTAGCTTTTCATTTAAAAATGACCCTATTTGGTGCAAATTATCTAAGTTAATGTCTTTAACATTTGTTTGTAGTATGATTGTTATTCCTTGCAGAAGGATTTGAGGCGGAGCATTACTTATGAATTCTTCTACAGTTTTGTAGTTATTAGTCTTGTTGTCTAGTTCACCGCTTTCTTTTGGTACTTTTATGTTGACTGTAAAATTTTTTTCCCGAGAAAAGCAGATTTTAAAAAAATCAATTAAAGATTTTATTTAAAATGGTCTTGTATTAAAGGTGTCTTTACCTGTTGCTGTTAGCTCAAATGAAAATTCTTGTATATTACTTTCAATACTTCTCGAGCGAATGGTACTGATCTTAATTATTTTGCTAGAAAATGCTTTACTTATGTTTTTGGATCTTTCCTTAAAGAACTTAGGTAAATCCTCTATTTTATACTTATTATAAGTTTCAGTGTCACTGTTGTGCATGGTTGATACAGCAAATTCATCAACGCAAAGGTAAATAAAAAAATTAATTGGTCAATAAATTAATAATTAAAATGGGACAGTTTTTAGATTGTTGATGCTATTCAAGATTTTACTATAATTAAAGTTTAAGCCAGCGTTTCTAAGATGAATAAAGAGCTACTGAATGAAATACCTTCACTTGAAGATAAAACGGTTTCTGAAATTGAGAATGCTTCTTCTTTACAAGATTTAGAAAAAGTCAGGCTATCATATTTGGGAAAAAAGGGTGTAATTAAAGCTTATTTTGACAACTTAAAAGAGATAGAAGACGCAGGAAAAAAGCGCAATTTAGGCGAAGTTATCAACGTTTTACGTAATAAGCTAGATCAGCTTATAATAAATAAGGAAAATACACTAAAAGCCGAAGAAGTTAACTTTAAATTGCAGAATGAGGCGGTTGATATCACGTTGCCCGTTAGACCAGAAAAAATGGGCAAGGTCCATCCACTCAGTAAGGTTATAAATGAAGTAAAGCTTATTTTTGCACATATGGGTTTTAAAGCAGTTGATGGCCCTGACATTGAAGATGAGTTTCATGTATTTGATGCACTGAATACTCCAAGTCACCACCCTGCGCGGGAGGAGCAAGATACCTTCTACTTAAAGAATAAAATAGACGGTAAAAGAATGGTGCTGCGCACTCATACCTCATCTGTGCAGATTAGAATTATGGAAAAGGCAAAAACTTTTCCGATTAAAATCGTAGCCCCTGGTAGAGTGTATAGAAACGATTTTGATGCAACTCACACCCCTATGTTCCATCAAATAGAGGGGTTATATGTTAATGAGAATGTCAATATGGGCCAGTTAAAATTTACTATTCATCACCTCCTTAATAAGTTTTTTGGAGATAAAGGGCTGAAGATACGTTTTCGTAATAGTTTTTTCCCTTTTACCGAGCCTTCTGCAGAAGTGGACATAAGTTATAAAGGTAGTAAATGGATAGAAATACTGGGATGCGGTATGGTGCACCCAAATGTATTCCAAAATGTTGGAATACACTACACTAAATACAGCGGTTTTGCATTTGGCATTGGTATAGAAAGGCTTGCAATGCTAAAATATCAAATTGGCGACTTAAGGAGCTTCTATGACAACAAAATCAGCTGGCTTGATCATTACGGTTTTCATTTTTCATCTTTAAGATAAGTGATAAGTAAAACTCATACGTTCATTATACTTGCTGCAGGGCATGGCAGGCGGATGAATTCAGATTTGCCTAAGGTCCTACACAAAATAGGCGGTTTTTCCATGTTTCAACATGTCATTTACAATGCAAAACAGTTAAATCCTGAAAATATTGCTGTTGTAGTTGATCTGCCTTTAATTGAAAGATTAAAGTGCTTTAAGGATATACAGTTAATTACACAAGAATTAACACTTGGCACGGGAGATGCAGTCAAAACTGCGATGAGAAACCTGAAAGAATTGCCAGATTCGAGCATAATTATTGTGCAATATGGAGATACCCCACTCATAAAAAGCAGCACAATAACTAAAATGGTTAGTTGCTTAGAAGGTAAGGCTCTAGTTTGCCTAGGTTTTAGGACAAGCAATAAAGAATACGGTAGGTTAATTATTGAGAATGGTTCCTTAAGAGAAATCGTAGAAGCAAAGAGTGATAAAAATAATCATGAAGAGTTTCTTGCAAATGCTGGAATAATGGTTGCATGTGCAAAGAATTTACGTGAATTGGTGGAGAAAATAGAGTGCAACAGCTCAACTCATGAATATTATTTGACCGATATAGTTTCCATTGCAGTGAAGAGTAATTTAAATGTCGGTTACGTTATTACCAGTGGAGAAGAGGCAACGGGAATAAATAACAGAAATGACCTTACAAAAGCTGAATTTTACTTTCAAGAAAACAAAAGAAAATTTTTTACCAACTCTGGAGTAACGCTTGTTGCTCCAGAGACTGTTTTCTTTTCTCTTGATACGCAAATTGCCAGAGATTCAGTTGTTTACCCATATGTTTTTTTCGGTACTGGAGTGAAAATAGAGTCTGGTGCGAAAATACTGCCATTTTCGCATTTAGAAAACTGCTTAATTAAAAGTAATGTTGAGGTCGGTCCATTTACCAGAATACGCGGAAACACAACCATTGGTAATAAGGCAAAAATAGGAAATTTTGTGGAAGTGAAAACAAGTGAAGTTGGTAAAAATACTAGAATAAAACACTTAAGTTATATAGGAAATGCTAAAGTAGGGCAGAGGAGTAATATAGGAGCAGGTACTATTGTTTGTAATTATGATGGGAAAAAGAAACATAAAACGAACATAGGAAGCAATTGCTTTATTGGTGCCAATAGCTCACTCATTGCACCGCTTAATGTTCATGATGACTCTGTAATTGCTGCAGGTAGTGTTATAGTGGAAGATGTACCAGAAAAAAGCCTTGCAATAGCAAGAGAAAAGCAGGTGATTAAGAGAATAAAGTAATTCGCTGTAATTATATTAGACTTCTTGCATTACCTCCCAGGCCACAACTGCATTCAATAGAAACAAAAAAAAATTGCTTTACAAACTTCGCCAGCTCCCTTATTATAGTATATTAGAGGGTCAAAGCCACCACCGCGGGGTTTCTTTTGCCTTTTTTTTCATTTGGTAAATTTCTTAAATGTTTGTCGACAACCGTCATCCCGCTGCTTGTTAGCGGCCGAGATACCGCGAATGAATCGCGGTATGACGGTTAAGTAGGGTGTCATCCTAGTGCTTGACACTGGGATCCAGTTTTCCATATAATCTCATCGAAAATGTTGTAACCACTTTCTATGCTAGTTTGCTTGCTCACAAGCAAACTTTCCTGGATCCCAGTGTCAGCTACTTTCATGACATCATCATAAAGTAAACCAGTGTCAGCTACTCGGATGACAGGAGAAGGAGGCACTGGCTCTTGGATGGAAACCAGTGTCAGCTACTTTCATGACACCATTCTTTTTCCTGGATTCCAGACTGGAATGACATCATCCTTTTTTCTAGATCCCAGTGTCAAGCTACTAGGATGACAGGAGAAGGGGCTACTTGCATGACGGTGTCGGTAAACTTAGAGCTATAATAACTATTTGCCTTTTTTCTGCTTAGGTTATGCAAGAAGTCTACTGTCTGAGAAAAAGTAGATAAAGGGTGAAGAAAAATAGAAGTGTTTAGATAGCTCAAAAAGAACGTTAAGTCATGCTTTTTATTTATATTGACAGCATATATGACATCGTTTACGATTAAAGTTAATAACAATAATTTATATTTATATGTTTGCAGTAATTGAGACTGGTGGAAAGCAATATTTAGTAAAAGAAGGCAGTATAATAAAAGTAGAGAAGTTAGAAGTTGAAGAAAAAAAAGAGGTAGAAATCAATAAGGTGATTTGTATTTCAAATAATGGCTTATCTTATTCATCTAATGCTACTGTTAAAGCTGAAGTATTGGAGCAGTGTAGAGGAGAAAAAATTATAATCTTTAAGAAGAAAAGAAGAAAAAATTACCGTAGAAAGACTGGTCATAGGCAGTATATAACTGTTCTTCGTATCAATGAAATTAATCTTCAAAAGTAAGAGGTAAGATATGGCAACTAAAAAATCAGGTGGTAGTTCCTGTAATGGTAGAGATTCAGCAGGTCGTAGATTAGGAATAAAGAAGAATGGGAAGGTTATTCCTGGTAACATAATTGTGCGCCAAAGAGGCACAAAATTCCATCCTGGGAAGAATGTTGGTATAGGTAAAGATCATACGATTTTTGCCAAAGTAGAAGGCTGGGTCGGCTTTAGAAGGTCAGCAAATAAAAAGACTTTTATTGATATCTTGCCCACAGATAATATGAAAGCTTCAGCTTGAATAAATCAGGGGTCTGTAGCTCAGGTGGTTAGAGCGCACGCCTGATAAGCGTGAGGTCGGAGGTTCAACTCTTCCCAGACCCACCATTTAGTAATTACTAACTGTGTTTTTTATAGTGGTTTTGGTATTGTATAAGCAGAAACCCAAAGCATGAGTTTATATAAAAATTTAGTAACCAGTGAGTCAGTGGCGGCTGGTCATCCAGATAAAGTAGCAGATCAAATTTCAGATGCAATACTTGATGAATACCTTTTCACTGATCCTTTTGCGCGAGCTGCAATAGAGACTTTAGTCACCAAAGATAACGTTATTATAGCTGGGGAAGTATTCGGACCTAACATCAAAAATAGCAGGATTGAAAGTATTGTACGGAATACAAAAAAAGATATTGGTTATGAGCATGATGATTTCCACTGGAGAAAAGTGAAGGTAAATATACTGCTGCATGAGCAATCAAATGACATTGCAATAGGGTTGGATCAAGGTGCTGGGGATCAGGGCATAATGTATGGCTATGCAACAACAGAGACAGAAAACCTTATGCCAGCACCCATTTTTTATGCACACTCGATTCTGAAAAATATCATGAGCGCAGTTAAAGAAGCAAAGCTTGGTCCGGATGCAAAATCACAAATCACTTTGGCATATGAGAATAACCTCCCGGTACGTGCTGAAAGTATTATTGTCTCAATACAGCACTCTGAGGATTTGGATCAATCAAAAGTAAAAGAAATAATTTATCCTTACATAGTTTCATCTTTACCTAAAGGGTGGATATGTCCTGAGAAAAATCTCTTAGTCAATCCAACTGGTAGATTTGTTATTGGTGGAGCGGTTAGTGATTGTGGATTAACAGGACGAAAAATTATGGTTGATACCTATGGAGGTTATATTCCACACGGTGGAGGGGCATTTTCCGGAAAAGATGCAACCAAAGTTGATAGATCTGCAGCTTATATGGCAAGATACCTTGCTAAAAACATTGTTTTTGCCGGCTTGGCCAAACGTTGCCTTGTACAGCTCTCTTATGCAATTGGTATATCACAACCTACTTCATTCTACATCGATACATTTGGTACAAATACAGTAGATGAAAAGAGGATTAAAAAATTTATTGAAGGTAGCATAGATTTATCAACTAAGGGCATAATCAGACATTTATCGCTTAATCGTCCTATATATAAACGTACAGCATATTATGGACATTTTGGTAAAAAGTCAGAAAGTAACGGTGGCTTTTCTTGGGAGAATATGGACTTATCTGCTGAGTTTTGTAGAGAATTCAATATGGAAGATAAAAATAGAACTGCTTTAAAGTTTTAATTTATAGCTCGATACTGATATAATAGCTTATTATTAAAGTGTAATTAGATTTTTATAATAATTATATTATATTTATGGTAATTTTAATATTTATGAGGCTTACAAAATGCGTAATGATCCAAAAGAAGAGTTCTACGATATTGCTATAAGAGAATCATCTGACCTCATTGAAGAAATAAAAAAACATCCTTTCAATGTTGAATTGATGAACAATACGCTAGATTATGAAAAGTTCAAATTTTATCTTCAGCAGGATTTTTTGTATGTAGTGGACTGCACTCGTGCTTTATTGATTATTGCAGCTAAGTTTAATGATGTTGAAATAATGAATAAATTGATTTGTGTAGCTGTGGGCACTTTTGCCACACGAGATTACTATAGTAAACATTTTGCAGATTGTGGTTTATCTGATAGCCACAAAAAATCGAGATCTTGCTCGGCTTTTACTAACTTCTTCGTACGTATTGCATATCATAATTCTGTTGCTGAAGGTTTAGCAGCTTCTTATCCGTGTTTCTGTTTATATCAAATAGTTGTTTGTCATATTGTGAAAAGTAAGACTACTGCTGATAACAAATATCAAAAATGGATAGATTTTTTTAGCTCTGATGAGGCAAATACCATGATTGATGATGTAACTAGCATTATGAATAATCTATATGAAAAATCCAATAATGATGAACGAAAAAACATGCTAGGATTCTTTCGTGATGGGCTGCAGCTTGAGATGGAATTTTGGAATGAAGTGTATTATAAAGCAGGTAGCAACTTATGATCTAACATAGGATAACTCGTGTCAGAATCGTAGTTTTAGCATTTTATATGTTTAGTAGTATCATTAAGAGTTGTTATGGATCAAATCTTTTAAGGGATATAGTTAATCACCCTTTTAATGTTGAGTTGATGAACGGCACTTTAAATATAGAGAGTTTTAAGTTCTATATTCAGCAGGATGAGCTGTTTTTAGATGATTATATTCGTACCATATTGACTACTGCTTCCAGAATAGAAGATCATAATGATGTAATCCCTCTTGCTAAAGTGGCACAAGGTTCAATAGCTGTTAATAAGTTCTTGTGTGATCACTATTTTACTATATATGGTGTAAGGCATGGAAAAAAATCTCCTGCATGTTTCAATTTTACCAATTTTCTTTTATCCATCTCATATAGCGATACCTATGAAGCTATAACGGTTTTACATTCTTGCATGTTTATATACAAAACTGTTACTGATAATATGAAAAGTAGGTTCAAGGAAAATAACAAATATATGGGTACGCTACTTTAGAGAATATTGTTGATAAATATTGCAAAAAGGTAGGAGTAAATGAAAGGAGTAGAATGCTTGAGTTATTTAGGATAAGCGCACAATTTGAGTTAGACTTTTGGGACAGTGCATATAATTTTTCAAGATCCAATCAATTTCCTAAGGAACATTGACAATTTTAAACTGATTTGTATCCTTAGTAAGTATTTTTTAAAATGCTATGAACAGTAAAGAACATGATTTTCATTTAGTGGCCCCAAGTCCTTGGCCAATTGCTATATCAGCAGCAATTCTTATTCTTGCACTTGGATTAGTTGGCGCGCTTCATAAACAAAATTTCGGAATGTTTTGTTTAGTTCTGGGAATCTCCGCAGTATTAGGGGTGCTGTTCTATTGGTGGAGAGATGTAATAAGGGAGGCCATTTATGATAAATGTCATACTACCATTGTAAAACATGGACTCAAATTTGCAATGTACTTATTTATTCTCTCGGAGGTCGTATTTTTTATAGTGTTCTTTTGTTCATTCTTTAAAGCCTGGCTTGATCCAGTTTTTTTATTTGAGGCGTTTTCTCCTGCAAAAAAAGTTGAATGGCCCCCTGAGGGAATTTTGCCACCTGATCCGTGGTCACTACCATTCATAAATACATTAATATTGTTGCTTTCTGGTACAACAATTACTTGGGCAAATCACTCTTTACTTGAAAATGATAAAAAGAGCATGATTAAAATGCTGTCCATAACTATATTGCTTGGGTTTTTTTTTATAATAGTGCAAGCAATAGAGTATCATGAAGCGAATTTTTCTCTACAAGAAACAGGAGAAAAGCTTATTTATACATCCAATTTTTATATGATTACCGGTTTTCACTGCGCACACGTTATAATAGGAATAATATTTTTATCAGTGTGTTTATTTAGAGCGCGGAAAGGCCAGTTTACACCTCAGGAACATTTGTGCTTTGAGTTTGCCTCCTGGTATTGGCACTTTGTAGATGTAGTCTGGATGTTTTTATTTTTGTTTGTCTATTGGTTAAGCGTTTATTAAGTGGTTAAAATAATAGGTCTAGATCCAGGGATAAGTAAGACGGGGTGGGCCATTATTGACCTAAACGAAAAAAATAATATTGAATTTTTGGGCAGCGGCACCATATCAACTGACAATAAGCTCAATACAGATGAACGCCTATATATGATTTTTGAACAATTAAAGAAAGTAATTTCCTTATACTCTCCGAATGAAGCTGCGGTGGAGAAAATTTTTGTTAATAAAAATCCTAAATCTTCACTAACTTTAGGATATGCAAGAGGGGTTGTAATTTTAGCGTTAAAAATAACAAAGCTAACTATGAATGAATATGATGCAAACTATGTAAAAAAAAGCATTACCGGAAATGGCCATGCTGATAAGGATCAGATTATATTTATGGTGAAGCAAATAGTTAAAAATTTGAGTATAAAATGCCACCATGCTGCTGATGCTCTTGCTGTAGCAATTTGTCATGCTTATACGAAAGGTTCTTGTTTTGTTGAGTAACTTTTATATGAGATTCAGTTTGAAGATTTCCAGATCTGGAAAAACTATTTGATTGTATTTATCTTGTCTAACGTTCGTTGCAAAATAATACATGCGGAGATTTTATCATCTATTTTTTTCGATTTTGTGATTGATATGCCAGTAATTTTTAGTGTATGAGTTGCGATAGATGTTGAGAAGCTTTCGTCTTGTAAGTATATATTTACTTTATATTTTTTTATTATTTTATTTGCGAATTGGATTATGGTTTTACACCATTTAGTTTTTTGCTCGTCCATTTTTAATGGTAGTCCTATTACCATTGATCCAGCTTCATTTTCTTTGAATATTCTATGCAGATAACCTAAATCTTTGCTCATATTTTTCCTATAATATACACTATGAGCTGTGGCTATAAGCTGTGTTTTATCACTAAATGCTATACCTATTTGCTTTTCTCCCATGTCAAGGCACATTATGCGCTTATCTTTTGGAATAGACTTTAGAAACTCATCTGGATTTCTATGTAGCATCTATTAGACTTCCTTTAAAGTGACCTTACCCAGAAAAAGTAGAGAGAAAGTCAAGAAAATTTTTTACAAAAAGAATAATGAATCAAATTGCTCAGGAATGCAATAGACTTCTTGCATAACCCAAACTAAGTAGAAAAAAGGTATCATCTAAGTAGTTGACACTGGTTCACCTTATGGTGCAACCTCCCCTGTCATCCGAGTAGCTGACACTGGGATCTAGTCTTTATCATGCAGCCACTTATTTAAAGTTAAGTTTTCTGGATCCTAGTGTCTGGGCACTGGGATGACACCTGTAGCCTTACGTCATACCGCCGCGGTATCTCCTTAGCATAGATCCCGCTGCGGGATGACGGTTGTCGTTTAGCTATAAACATTAAGAAATTTACCAAATGAAAAAAAGGCAAAAGAAGCTCTAGTCATTGTCTATTTTCAGTATTGGCATTTTTTAAGTCTTAAACACCGCAATTTAGCTGCTTTTAAGTGCAACTAACCTTAGTTCAAATGTTTAAGAAATTTACTAAGCAGAAAAAAAGGCAAAAGAAACCCCGTGTTAGCTAGTTGTCACTCTCTAATCCTGCAAATTGGCGTACTATACTGTCTTAAACGACTTATAAGCGCGTTTCAGCTTATATAGGTAAAAACCCAGAAATGTTGTGAAGACATAAGGT